>DATGZZ010000860.1:0-3370 GCA_035296945.1 Reyranella sp. | reverse complement strand
CTGAGGTCGGTCACCACCACCTGAGGCCGATAGCCGTCGGCCAGCACCTGCAGGGCCGCCCAGCCGTCGGCGGCGGGCCGGCAGCGCAGGTTGGCCTTGCTGAGGTACTCGACGAGCTCCTCGACGGCCTCCTGGTCATCGTCGACCACCAGGACGTCGATCGATCGGTCGTCCTGGGCGGTCGTCTCCGGCCTATCCATGTGCCTCGCTCCCGGCGAATGCATCCGGATTGGATACTTTTGCGGGAACGCCTCGCCGTCAAGCGGTGCATATTGGCGAATGGGCTTGGCGGCCAGTTTGCCGCCCGGTTTTGTGCGTCCGCAGCATGTGCAAAGCTTCTCCTCGGGGAGGGAGCCTTTTGAGCCACCTAGATACCTTGTTGGAGGCTCGGCTCGCCGGGCGCCGGCAGCAAGGCTCATTCTGGAGTTCGGGCGGACGCGGAATCCTCGTCATAGCGGCCCTCAACATCGTCCTGTTGTGGAGCGTCACCGGCGGCGTGATCTGGCAGAGCTACCGGGATGCCGCCGACGACTGGAAGCGGACCGCGGCCAATTTCACCCTGACTACTGCGGCTTATGCCCAGCAGACCATGGTCGCGACCGATCTCATGCTGCGATCCATGCTCGACTGGATCGCCGACGAGGACATCAGGTCGGAGACACAGTTCACCGACGTCATGAAGCGGCGTCGATTCCACGAAGCCATACGCGACCGCCTCTCCGGCCTGCCTCAGGTCAGCGTTGCCTCGATCTTCGACAAGCAGGGACATCTCCTCAGTTCGTCGAGCGACTGGCCGGCGCCACCGATCCGTATCGACGAGCGTGAGACCTTCCTGGCCCAGGTCGGCCCGAACAGCCCGCCGATTTCAATCAGCCCCACCCTGCCCGATTTGGACACCAAGCGCTGGAACTTCTATTTGTCGCGCAGGATCAACTCCAAGACCGACCAATTGCTGGGCGTCGCCCTCGTCGGCATCGAATCGAACTACTTTTCCGACCTGTTTCGCCTGATCTCGCTCGGCGAGGACAGCTCGGTATCGCTGTTCCGGCTCGACGGCGCGCTGCTGGCGACCACGTTGGACAGGCCCGATCTACTGGGCAAGACCTACCCCGACGCCCAGCCGGTCCGCATGATTCGTGAAGGCCTTTCCGGCACCGCACAGATCACGCGAGAGCCGAAGTGGTGGCAGCCTTCGGAGTCAGGAACACGCATCATCTCTTCGCGTCAGGTCGAAGGCTTTCCCTTGTTGGTCAGCGTGACCATCGGCGACAAGACCTTTCTCGGCCAATGGTGGGAGCGTGTTTATTTCATCCTAACGCTGGCGACGCTGTTGAGCGCCGTGGCGGTTCTCGTCACCACCCAGATCCTGCGCCTCAGTGCGCGCAACGAAGCAGCGGCGCGTCTGGCCTCGGAACGGCGGCTGCTGGCGGCCCTGATCGACACGCCGGCGGCGCTGTGCGCGGTGCTCGACCAACAGGGACGGGTGATCTACTGCAACGATCGTTTTCGCCAGCTCATCGCACGCGACAACGAGCCCGGCGACATCCTGCGCGACGAGGCCGTGCATGGCGCCGCCCCCATCCTCGCCTTCGCCGCCGGCAACGACGCACGCGGCATCGAGGTCGATCTCCAGATCATCCGGCCCGGCGAAGCCACGCACTATCTCCACTTCTCGCTGTCGCACCGGTCGCTGCCGGAGATCGGCGAATGCACGATCCTGATGGGGCACGACGAGACGCTGCGCCATCAGGCACGACAGGCCATTGCGCAGACCGCCAAGCTCGTCACCTTGGGCGAAATGACCACCGGCATGGCGCACGAGCTCAGCCAGCCGCTGAACGTCATCAAGATGGCGGCACAAAACGCCTTGTCCGAGGTTGCGCCGGCGGAACCGCGCGAGCCGGGCTTTCGTCCGCCAATGGACGATGCCGAGCTCTGCCCGTTCGTCGCGGGCAAGCTTGGCCGCATCGTGGCCCAGGTCGACCGCGCCGCCTCGGTGATCACCCGCATGCGGGTGTTCGGACGCACGCCCGATGGCGAGCCTGCCGTCTTCGATGTGCGCGAGGCCTGCCGCGGTGCGCTCATCCTGGTCGGCCAGCGCCTGCGCAATGCCGGCATCACGGTTCGCGAAGAGCTGGGCGATCACCCGCTCAGGGTGCGCAGCCATCAGAACCTGCTGGAGCAGGCGCTGGTCAACCTGCTGGTCAACGCCCGCGATGCGCTCCAGCAATCGATGCGGCCGGACAAGACGATCGTGCTCTCGGCGTCCCGCGGCAGCAACGGCCACGTGCTCGTCACCGTGAGCGACAACGGACCTGGCGTCGCCGCCGAGATCCGCGAGCGTATCTTCGAGCCGTTCTTTACCTCCAAGCCGACCGGACAGGGCACCGGCCTCGGCCTGTCGCTGTCCTTTGGCATCATCCGCGAAGCCGGCGGCACGCTGTCGCTGCTGGACAGCGACCAGGGCGCCGCCTTCCAGATCGACCTGCCCGAGGCGACCCGGGCCTAGGGCGCCGGCCACGCCTCGCGGTCGATGTCGTACCAGAGGATGTCGGTGAATTCCCTGTAGTCTACGCGGCGGCGGTAGGTGAGGCCGAGCCGCTTCATCACCGCCTGCGAGGCAAGGTTGTCGGGCAGCGTGATGGCGAAAATCAGATCGAGCTTCAGCGTCCCAAAACCATAGGCAAGCGCCGCGCGCGCCACCTCGGTGGCGTAGCCATGACCCCAGGCGTCGGGATGCAGCGCCCACAGGACCTCGGTCTTGTCGAACTCGGGCACGAAATTCAGGCCGCCATGGCCGATCAGCCTGTCGCCGAGGAAGACGCCCCACGGTGCCTGGCGCCGTTCCCGCCAGGCCGCGGCAAAGCGGCCGATCGTGCCGCGTACCGCCTCGACGGGCTCGCCCTTCACGGGCGGCAGCCACTTGGCGACCTCGGGATGGCAGCGCACGGCGGCGTAGGCTTGGGCGTCATCGGCCACCAGGGGCCGCAGGCAGAGCCGTTCGGTCTTGAGCGTCGTCATCTTTACAGAACTTTACACTGCCGAGAGGGAGGCGAAACGGTCCTGCTCCATATCACTGTCACGGGGAACCCCAACCCCAGAGCAAGGAGAGTGACATGGCAAACGACATCAAGCTCGCCGGCACCCGGCGCAAGAGCCTGACCACGATGATGGCGGCCCTGCTGGCCGGCAGCATCGCGGCCACTGCGGGCGGCGCGGCCTACGCCAAGACCGATGGCCCGATCGATCCGGCCAAGTTCCAGCAGCGCATCGAGAAGCGCGTGGACAAGGCGCTCGGCAGCACCGACGCCACCGCCGACCAGAAGAAGAAGGTCACGGACATCCTGCAGACCGCCTTCAAGGACATGAA
>DATGZZ010000859.1:0-4499 GCA_035296945.1 Reyranella sp. | reverse complement strand
AAGACGATCGAGCCGGCCGAGGGCGGGAACGTGCCCGACAGCATGTTGAAGATCGTGCTCTTGCCCGAGCCATTGGGGCCGATCAGGCCGAGAATCTCGCCCTGATCGACCTTGAATGACACGTTGCTGACGGCTGTGAATCCGCCGAAACGCTTGACCAAACCCTCGACGACAAGCACAGCCGCAAGGCCTCCGTGTAAGCGTGTTCCTACTTGGCCGAGTACACCGTGCCGGCGGGGAATGGCAGGACGGCGTCCTTCTGCGCCTGGCTCTTCGGCCAGACCACGTAGGCCTTGTCGTCGACATACTGCACGACGACCGGCGCCGCCCGCATGTTCTGGCCGGCCACCGGCGAGCCTTCACCGGCAAACTTGGCGCCGAAGCCCAGCATGGTGCCGCCTTCGGGAACGTCGACCTCGAGCGCCGCCTTGCGCAGCGCTTCGGGATCGATGCCACCATGCTTCTTGATCGCCCGCGCCATCACCTCGGTGAAGAACAGGTAGGTGTTGGACGCGGCCATGCCGACATGGGCCGAGCGGATCGTCGTCCCGGGCTTGGCCTTGTCATACTCCTCGCCGACCATCTTGATGAGCGGCAGCAGCTTCTGGTCGAGCGACTTCTGGTTGGTTTCCCAGATTGAGATCGGATCGACGTTGTAGAAGTAGTTCACGTCCTTGCCCAAGCCTTCCTTCAGCTTGGCGTAGACGCCGTAGCCCGCGCCATGGCCGATCAGGGCGCTGAACTTCAGCCCGCCCTCACGCGCCTGGCGGTGGAACAGGGTGATGTCCGGATTGTAGCCGGTGTGGAAGATGACGTCGGGCCGCGCGCGCTTCAGCTTGGTGACCAGCGCCGACAGGTCGGGCGCGGTCGCGGCGTAGCCTTCCTTCATCACGATGTTGAAGCCGGCCTTCTTGGCGCCCGCCTCGTTGCCCTTGGAGACATCGACGCCGTAGGCGCCGTCCTCGTGGATGATCGCCACGCGCAGGTCCTTGGGATCCTTGCCGAACTTCTCCTTGGCGTTCTTCTCGATGAAGTCCATCGACATTTCGCCGAACTGCGAGCCCGAAGGCTGGGCGCGGAACACGTACTTGAGATTGCGGTTCTCGAGCACCGCCGAGGAAATGCAGGTCGTGATCCACATGAACTTCTTCAGCTGCTCGACGCGCGCCGCCACCGGCACGCACTGCGCCGAGGAGTAGAAGCCCAGCACCATGTCGACCTTTTCCTGCCCGATCAGGCGCACGGCCTCATTGATGGCGACGTCGGGCTTGCTCTGGGCGTCGGCGTAGACCGCCTCGATCTTGTAGCCCTCGACGCCGCCCTGCTTGATGAAGGCGTCGATCATGATCTTGGCGCCGAGGTAGTGCAGGTCCGACCCGCCGCCGGCGAGCGGCCCGGTCAGGTCGTAGACGACGCCAATCTTGATCTTCTTTTCCTGGGCTTGCGCGGAAACCGCCAGGCCCAAGGCTGCGATCGCAGCCACCGTCCCGCCCATAAGACGGGCGATCATGCCCATGGACATTCAAGTCCTCCCTAATGACGCTTGTTTGCGTTTCTCCCTCATCGCGCATCACACGGGGGGCGCCGGAAGATGTCAAGCTCTTGCCGGACCTACGCGCATTCAGATGCGCGATAGGGCCTCCAGGCCCGCTCTTTGCTGGGAGCGCGGCACTCCAGTGCCGCTCATGCGGTGTTGCAGCACGAAAGACGCGCCACTGGAGTGGCGCGCTCCCGGCAAAGACATGAGCGGGCCTGGAGGCCCGCGGTCCGGCAAGACGGTCTAAGGCCGCCCCTCGCCCGGCGTCAGGATGTCGAACATCAGCGAGTTGGGTTCCATCTCGACGACGGTGAACAGCAGAGCGAGCCGTGAAGGATCGCCCTCGATCGTGAGCTTGCCCGCCTGCATGGCCTGAGGCGCCGTGAGCTTGCCGAGCACCATGGCATCGAGCGTGTCGCGCGTGGTGACGACCGACGCCGTGGCCTTGTCCGACCATTCGCCCAGGCGATAAGTCAGCGTCGAGTGCCGGAGCGTCAGCGCCAGCTTCTCGTCGCGGTCGGTGAAGTGCCAGTTGATCACCATCGACTGGCCGGCGGCCTTCACCGGATCGAGCCGGATCGCCATCAGGTCAAAGAAGATGTCGGAGGACAGGCCGGCCAAGGTGTCGGCGCCGATGGCGATGCGCACCGGCAGCTGGAAGACGCCGTGGCGCAGCTCCTGAGCGCCGTAGAGGAAGGCGTTGCGCCAGGTCGCCGATTCGGCCTGGTAGCCCATCTGCTCCAGCGCATCGGCGCACAGCGCCCGCGCCTCGATGTTCGCAGGCTCGGCATAAACCACCTCCTTCATCACCTGCGCCACCCAGCGGTACTCGCCCTTGGCGAAATCGGCCTTGGCGCGGGCGATGGCCGCCGAGGCGCCGCCCATGTACTCGACGAACTTGGCGGCGGCGCGCGCCGGCGGCAGCGGATGGAGGTTGCAGGGGTTGCCGTCGTACCAGGAGAGATAGCGCTGGTAGACCGCCTTCACGTTGTGGCTGACCGAGCCGTAGTAGCCGCGCACCGTCCAGCGCTCGGCGAGGCCGGGCGGCAGGTCGATCGCCTCGGCGATCTCGGCCGGCCGCCAGCCCTTGTTCATCAGCCGCATGGTCTGGTCGTGGATGTGCTTGTAAAGGTCGCGCTGCGATTCGAGATGATCGAGCACGGCCGCGCGGCCCCACACCGGCCAATGATGCTGGCCGATCATGACGTCGGTCTGCGGGGCATACATCGCGATGGCATCGCCGATGTACTTGGCCCAGATGCGCGGATCGCGCGCCACGGCGCCGCGCAACGGAATGAAGTTGTGCAGCAGCGGGCAGGCGTTCTCCGCCATGTTGAGCACGCCGAGCTCAGGATAGAACATGTGCATCTCGGCCGGCGCCTCGGTCTCGGGCGCGAGCTGGAAGACGATCCTGATGCCGTCGATCGTGTGCTCCTCGACGGGCGCCACGATGCTCATGGTCGGCGCGATCAGGCCGGTCGAGCCGCGGGCGATGCCCTTGCCCAGGCCGGCATCGACCTGGCCGCGCGGACCGCGCGGCAGCATGGTGCCGAACTGGAACTGCGCGCGCCGCCCCATCGGCAGGCCGGCCAGCACGTTCTCGCCCGACACCGCCTCCATGAATCCGTCGGGCGCGATGACGGCCACCTTGCCCGCCTTGACGTCGGCCTCGTCGATCACGCCGCGCACGCCGCCGTAGTGATCGACGTGGCTGTGGGTGTAGATCACCGCGACGACCGGCTTCTTCGGACGATGCGCGTAGTAGTGCGCGAGGCCAGCGCGCCCGACTTCGGCGGTGGTCAGCGGATCGATCAGGATCAGGCCGGTGTCGCCTTCGATCACCGTCATGTTGGCGATGTCGAAGCCGCGCAGCTGGTAGAGCCGGTCGGTGACCTTGAACAGGCCGTTGGCCATGTTGAGCCGCGCCATGCGCCACAGGCTGGGATTGACCGTGGCCGGCGCCAGCTCGCCGTCGATGAAGGCGTACTCGCCCAGGTTCCACAAGACCGTGCCGCTCTTCGACCGCACCATGCCCTCGGGCACCGGCGCGATCAGGCCGCGCTTGGCCGCCTCGAAGTCGCCCTGCTCGGCAAACGGCAGGCTGGCGGCCATCGCCGCATTGGCGGTACGGGTGGCGGGCTCGGCATCACGCGCGACGTCGAGATGCGATGCCGGAACGGGAACGGCCGAAGCGCTCGCCATTTCTCTCTTCCCCCATTGAGCGTGCCGGCGCACTTTGCGGGTCCGCCATGGCCACGCGCAAGCTCTCCCTCGCCGTCATCCGCCGCACGGTTTCCGCCCTCCCTGGCGTCGAGGAAGGCACGTCCTACGGCACGCCGGCCTGGCGCCATAAGGGCAAGCTGCTGGCAAGGTTGCACCAGGACGGCCGGTCGATCGTGCTGAAGGTCAGCAACGAGACGCGCGACCACCTTCTGCAGGCAGATCCGAAGACCTTCTTCATCACCGACCACTACGTCGGTTACCCGATAGTGCTGGCGCACTTCGACAAACTGAGTGCCATCGATCTGAAGAAACTGTTGTTACGTGCAATCCAGACAAGCATTGTTAAGCGGGGATGAAATCAGGAAGCGATATCCCGGGCATGCAGTCATACGCCCTGGCAAAGGTCTGCTCCGGCGTTTGCGCCACGCCGCTGTCGAAGTAGATGGCCTTTAGCCACAGCGCGGCTTCGATCATATTTGCTTCCTGGTAGAATCTGGGGAGCAAGCTCGCTGCCAGCATGTCGCGGCCGTTAGCAACGAAGGTTTCGTCACGTGTTCCGCCGCCGACGAGATCCTGGCAAGCCCAATGCCCGAACTGAGTAGCGGAATCTGCAGATTCGATTGGCGATCGCATTCTGGCGACCTCATAGATCTTGAGGCCGATCAGCGGCGCATCGGCTGCGAGGGCTCCTGCAAGATGAAAGCTCATGAAGTTGCATCGAGTGGCACGCACCTCCGCT
>DATGZZ010000858.1:0-2778 GCA_035296945.1 Reyranella sp. | reverse complement strand
CACCGACGGCAGGAACAAGAGCTCGGACAGGAAGTTCGACTTCTTGTGGGCATGCCGGGCCAGCAGCAGGTTCTGCAGCAACGTCGCATGCTCGAACAATTCGATGTTCTGGAAGGTGCGGGCGATGCCCAGCGCTGCGATGCGGTGCGGCGGCACATTGGTGATGTCGGTGCCGTCGAATACCAGCTTGCCGCCGGTCGGCTGGTAGATGCGGCTCACCAGGTTGAAGATGGTGGTCTTGCCGGCGCCGTTGGGGCCGATGATGGTGAAGACCTCGCCCTTGCCGACGTCGAAGCTCACACCATCGACGGCCTTGATGCCGCCGAAGTTGATCGAGAGGTTGTCGACCGAGAAGAAGCTCATCGCAGCCGCTCCGAGCGCATGTAGCTCTTCTGCCGCCTGAAGGTGGCGCCGCGATACATCGGGAAAGTCGAGAAGAAGACGCGGATCTTGACCCAGCGGCCGTACATGCCGAGCGGCTCGAGCAGGATCACCAGCACCAGGATCAGGCCGAAGATGCCGGCCTCGACGCCGGGTTTCTTGAGGAAGTTGCCGATGCCCTCGCCGATGATGGCGATCAGCTTGATGTTCATGGCCACCGCGGCGTCGTTCATGCTGGCCGGAATCGAATCGCGCAGGATGGCGATCAGCGGCGGCAGGAGGGCGACGAAGATCGCGCCGAACACCGCGCCGTGCAGCGAGCCCAGCCCGCCCACGATCACCAGCAGCAGGAACTGGATCGACAGCAGGATGTTGAAGATGTCCGGCGCCAGATAGGCGATCTTGTGGGCGAACAGCGCGCCGGCGAGGCCCATCAGCGCGGCCGAGTAGGCGAAGGCGATCGACTTGTAGATCGCGAGGTTCACGCCCATCGACTGGGCGGCGATCTCGCTGTCGCGGATGGCGATCCAGGCCCGTCCGGTGGGCGAGCGCAGCAGGTTGCGCGTCATCCACAGCACCAGCACCAGGAAGAACAGGCAGAGATAGTAGAAGGACCACTCGCTATGGAACGGCACGCCGAAGATCGTGGGCTTGTCCACCGGCATGCCGGCGAAGCCGTGCGTCACCGATTCCCAGCGGGTGAAGACCTCCTGGATGATCACCCCGAAGGCGAGAGTGGCGATGGTGAGATAGATGCCCGTCATGCGCAGCGCGGGGAGCCCGACGACGATGCCGCTCGCCGTGGTGAGGGCGACAGCCAGGGCGACAGACACGACCCACGGCACGCCGTGCTGCAGGAAGTAGGCGTGGGCGTAGGCGCCGATCCCCAGGAAGGCGGCATGGCCCAAGGAGACCAGCCCGGTGTAGCCGACCAGCGCCATCAGCGAGACGCCGCAGACGCCGTAGATGAACACCCAGGTCGCCTCGCCGACATAGTAGTCGTCCATCAGCACCGGCAGGATCATCACTGCAACGGCGAGCAGGCCGTACCACGAGGCATCGATGCGGTCTTTGAACAGGCGGATGTCCTGGTTGTAGGACGTCTTGAACTGGAAACGCATGGCCCGCTCACACCTTCTTGCGCGTCATGGTGCCGAACAGGCCCTGCGGCCGCACCGCCAGCATGACCAGCAGCACGATGTAGGGCGCGGTGTCCTTGAAGCCGTCGGGCAGGGTGGCGCCGGCATAGAGCTCGATCAGGCCGATGACGATGCCGCCCACCAGTGCGCCCGGGATCGAGCCGAAGCCGCCCAGCACGGCGGCGGCGAAGGCCTTCAGCGCCACCGCCAGGCCCATGTTGATGTCGATCAGGGTGACCGGCGCCAGCAGGATGCCGGCGGCGGCGGCGGTGCCCGCCGAGATCGCCCAGATCAGGGAGAAGATCAGCTTGACCGGGATGCCCATGTAGTAGGCCGCGAGCTGGTTCTGCGAGGTCGCCTGCATGGCCACACCGAGGCGGGTGTGGTTGAAGAAGGCGTAGAGCACGCCGCACAGGATCAGCGTGCCGACCACGATCGAGATGTACTGGTGGCTGAGCGTGACGCCGCCGACCTGCCACACGCCGCCGAACGGCGTCGGCAGGGTGTAGATCTCCGAGCCCCAGGTGACGCTGGCGAATGTGCGGAACATCGCGCCCAAACCGATCGTCAGCATGACGATGGCGAACTGCGGCTGGCCGATCACGTTGCGCAGCACCGTGGCATCGAGCAGGGCGCCGAAGATGCCGATGGTGACCACGGAAATGAGGAAGGCGAGCCAGTAGTCGAGGCCCCACCAGACGACCGCCATGTAGGCGACGAAGGCGCCCAGCATTAAGAGGTCGCCCTGGGCGAAGTTGACCAGCTCGGTCGCCTTGTAGATGAGCACGAAGCCCAGAGCGACCAGACCGTAGATACAGCCGACGGCTAGCCCATTGAGGGTAAGCTGAAAGAAAGTAACCAGTTTCCGTCCCCTGCGCATGAGCGGTCTGTTGCCGCTTCAATTCCCGCCAATATGAACGGCTGTTTAGCGCTGTCAACGCGCGATACGATAGTCCACCAAGTGAAACACGGGACCGAGGAGAAAGCCCCAATGGCCGTCGCCGATTCACCCAGGCCCCTCTTGCCGGAGGGCGCCCCGCACAGCCCCTTCTATTCCGAGGAGCACGAGGCGTTCCGGCGCACCGTCCGCCGCTTCGTCGAGCGCGAGATCATGCCTCATGTCGACCAGTGGGATGAGGCCGAGGAGTTTCCCCGTGAGCTCTATCGCAAAGCCTCGGCTGCCGGCCTCCTGCAGCTCGGCTTTCCCGAGGAGTATGGCGGCGTGCCGACCGATCCGTTCTTCGGCATCGTCAAGGCC
>DATGZZ010000857.1:0-3362 GCA_035296945.1 Reyranella sp. | reverse complement strand
CAGCGGTTGGCCGTGTCGTGCATGTAGATCCCGTACCTGTTGGGGAACGGGAAGAAGATGTAGCCCAGCGCATTGCTGGCGCCTGGTTCCTGGCGGATGCGATAGGGGAAGGCTTTCGGATGGATTGCGCTCCAGTCGATCGAGCCGGGATCGACCTCGGTGTCGTCGCTCCAGTTCTCGAAGATCTTGAAGCCGGCGGGCAACGCGTGGGGATTGCGCCGCAGGATCGGCAGGTATTCCTCACCGGAGATCGACTGCGGCACCGTCCAGTAGGGATTGGTCTGGAAGCCGCGCATGGTCGACTGGATCTCGGGCGTCGGGTCCTTGGGCGTGCCGACGATCACCAGGCTCTGGAACACCGGCTTGCCGTCGTCGACGAACATCATCGAATAGTCGCCGGTATTGACGACGACATAGCGGGCGCCGAGATCGGCCGGCAGCCAGCGCCGCCGCTCGAGGTTGGCCACGATCTGCTCGATGCGCTCGTCGATCGTGGTGTTGAGAGACTGCGTGGTCTTGGCGCCGATGATGCCGTCGACCGTGAGCCCCTTGGTCTCCTGGTAGGATTTGACGACCACGGCCAGCGGCTCGTCGTAGAGCTCGGGCACCGCGTCGGCGGCGGGCTCGGGCACGGCAAGGTCGAGCTCGCCAAGCCGCTTGCGCAGGATCGGCACGCGCGGATCGGTCATGCCGGGCTTCAGCAGATTGCCGTCGGGCAGCTGGCTGAACGACGCCTTGGCACGCTTGTCGCGCCAGGCGGCGAGCGCCTTCTGCAGCGCCGGGTAGTCGCCCTTGGGGGCGAGGTCGGCCAGCCAGGCGCCGAAGTCACGGGCCTCGGCCGCCGCCTTCAGGAGGTCGGCGCGCTCGACCTTGCGCTGGATGATGTCGATGTCCTTGTCGATGCGGTTGGCGCGCACGCGCCCCGTCGACAGGTCGCTGGCATAGGCCACGAAGGCCGCGGTCAACAGCGTCTCGGTGGCGGGATCGGTGCCCGCCTCGACCGCCTTCTCGACCTCGGCAAGTCCATACCACTTGGGATCGAGCCCGTGGTCGGCCGCGCTGCGGATCGCCTTGACCAGGGCATCGGCGCGCGCACGGCCGGCGCTCGATCCGGTCCAAAGAGTCTCGTTGGCAAGGGAGGGAAGGGATCCCGACAGGGGGATCAGGAACGCCAGCAACGCGGCGATAAAGCGAAGTCGATTCACGCAGCGTGTATAGCAGGAAACGTCCGATTCGTCCATTGAGCGGCGAAGCCATGGAGCTGCAAAAAGGCCAGCAAGTCCGCGGTCGCGCGCCGTTTCAGCTCGGGCGTACCGCCGCCCGCACGGGCGCCCTTTGTGACGCAGTGCCGGCGCGCCCAGGCCTGGTATTCCGGCTCGCTCATCGCCCGGCCGGCGGCCACCACGAAGTGGCGGCCGTCATCCTCTATGAAGTTCGTGCAGCACGACCAGTTCTCGGCGTCCTTGATGTCGAAGACCGGGCCGACCGATTCCCAGCCGTGATGGGCGTTGCCGTAGACCTTGACCTTGATGCGCCCGTTGCCGGCGGCCCGCATGCGCTGGGCGTACTCGACGGCCAGCGGCGCCGGCGTGTAGTCGTCGCGCGCTGCCAGCATGAAGAAGATCGGCTTGCCGTGGGTCGTCGGATCGCGGTGCTGCGCGGTCGCCCCGGGGCAGATCGCGACATGCAGGTCGAACAGGTGCGGGAAACCGTCGCGCCAGCGCTGGCGCACGGCGATGGCGGCGTTGAGGGACGCGCCGCCGCCCTTGGAGACGCCCATGATGCCGATCCGCTCAGGATCGATGCGCGGGTCGGCGCGCAGCAGGGCCAGCGCCGCAAAGGCATCGCCCTCCATCTGGGCGGCCGAGACCAGGGTCTGGTCCGCGACGGTGCGGCGCACGCCGCGGCCGGTGAAGCTGTCGACGATCAGGGCGGCGACGCCGGCCTCGTTCAGCGCCTGGGCATAGAAATGCTCGCGATGGCGCTGGACGCCTGCACTGCTGGTCAGGATCACCATGCAGGGTACCGGCCGATCGGCTTCGGGCAGGTGGAGGCACGCCGTCAGCCTGGCCGGCCGGCAGGCGGCGGGGTGATCGAAGGTCAGCGTGTCGAACGCCAGCGATTCCATGGACCCTGTTTACACACCCCTTCCTCCCCCGTCATACGGGCTAGCGTTTTGACCGCATAGCGGTCAAAACGCGCGGGTGGCCCCGAAGGGGCCGGAGGGGGAAGGCCCCACCAAGACCGTTAGCGCATTTCAGATCATGATCATCGTCTTTCAGAGACTACCTCTGGGGCTTTCCCCCTCCGGCCCTTCGGGCCACCTCCCCCGTAAGACGGGGGAGGCAGGTGAATGGGGTGCGCCGTGAGCAGCCCCAAGGTCCAAACCCGCGCCGTCGTCGACGACGAGGCCGGCCTGCGGCTCGACCGCTGGTTCCAGCGCCATTTCCCCGAGCTGGGGCACGGCGCCCTGCAGAAGCTCTTGCGCACAGGCCAGGTCCGCATCGACGGCAAACGCGCCGAGGGCAAGGATCGGGTCGAGCCCGGCCAGACCATCCGCTTGCCGCCCGGCGTCACCGCGGCGCCGCCGCCCAAGCCGCGCGAGATCCCGACCGTGTCGGACCGCGACGCCCAGGAGATCCGCGGCCTGGTCATCCACAAGGACGACCACGTCATCGTGCTGAACAAGCCGCCGGGCCTGGCGGTCCAGGGCGGGACCGGGACCGAGCGGCATGTCGACGGCATGCTGGACGCGCTGCGTTTCGGCTACGAGGACCGGCCGCGGCTTGTCCACCGCCTGGACAAGGACACGTCGGGCCTGCTGCTGATCGCCCGCACCGGCCTGGCAGCCCGGCGCTTGGGCATCTCCTTCCGCGACCGCGAGACCGAGAAGCTCTACTGGGCGGTCGTCGTCGGCATGCCGCCGCGCCCGGAAGGGGCCATCGACCTGCCCTTGGCCAAGCGGCCGGGTGCGCGTGACCGCGAGTTGATGCAGGTCGACGAAGAGAACGGCCAGAAGGCGCTGACCCACTTCAGGGTGCTCGACCATGCCGGCAAGCGCGCCGCCCTGCTGGCGCTCTGGCCGCGCACCGGCCGCACCCACCAGCTGCGCGTGCACTGCGCGGAGATCGGCTGTCCCATCTTGGGCGACGGCAAGTACGGCGGTGAGGAAGCCCTGCTGTCGGCCGTGGCCGATGCCCGTCGACTGCACCTGCACGCCCGGCGTCTCGTGCTGCCGCACCCATCGGGCAAGGGCGAGCTGGCAATCGATGCACAGCCGCCGCCTCACTTCCGCCGTACCGTTGAAGCATTCGGCTTCTCGTTCGACGGAGTTTGAGCGAGAATCGGCGGGTAATGCGCGT
>DATGZZ010000856.1:0-2471 GCA_035296945.1 Reyranella sp. | reverse complement strand
ATGAGGTCTTTTCATGAGGCAGGCCACTCGAAAAGCGTAAGCTCGATGCGACCTTAATGGGACGAGGACCCATCATGCCTTCTGTCCAGACCGCCCCATCGACATCCATCCCGCCGCTCGCCGCCTGGGTCGAGGCCAACCTTCCCTATCTGGCCGATCTCAGCGTCAAGCCGGTCACCTACAATCCGCCGATCGGCACCGGCGTGGCGCGCCGCGAGGGCAACTACCGCGACTTCAAGGTCCGTATCCACAATGCGCGGCCGCTGCTCGGCGACCTGTCGCTCGATCGCCAAGCCTTCATCCTGACGCCGCACGAGACGGCGGTGCGCGACTTCTACGACAAGGACGAGATCCGCCGCACTTACGAGCCCGAGGTCGAGGCGCTGATCAAGCGCGAGACGGGAGCGGCGAAGGTCGTGGTGTTCGACCACACGATCCGCGCCGCCGATCGTGGTGTCGAGCGCGGCCATCGCGCGCCGGTGCGCTCGGTGCACAACGACTATACGGAGAAGTCGGGCCCGCAGCGCGTGCGCGATCTGCTGCCGCCGGACGAGGCCGAGGCACGGCTGAAGAAGCGTTTCGTCGAGATCAACGTTTGGCGCAACGTCGCCCACGATCCGGTCGAGATGTCGCCGCTGGGCTTCGTCGATTCCGAAAGCATCGCGCCGCGCGATCTCGCAATCTGCGACCTGGTCTATGCCGACCGCACCGGCGAAATCTACATCGGCGTCTACAACGCCGACCACCGCTGGTACTACTTCCCGCGCATGACGCGCGAGGAGGCCGTGCTGATCAAGTGCTACGATTCGATGAAGGACGGGCGCGCCCGCTTCTCGCTGCACTCGGCGTTCGACGATCCGACCTCGCCCAAGAACCCCAAGCCGCGCGAGAGCATCGAGACTCGCACCTTCGCCTTCTTCGACTGATCTAGGAGCGGGCGATTGCCTCGAGGTGCTCGGCCAGCTCCTCGGGATTGCTGAAGAAGGGCGAGTGGCCGCATTCCATGCTGATGACCTGGCACGGAGTCATCTTCACCATCAGCCTCTGCAGCTTGATGCGCACGGCGTTGTCGTGCGTGCACTCGATGTACCAGCGCGGCACCGAGCCGAAGCGGTCCTCGGTCAGCGTCACCGGCGTGGTCGAGATCGAGAGCGGCTGCGGCCGCAGACGCTCCATCGCCTTGTAGCGGTCCTCCGGCGAGACGTCGGCGTAGAACATCGCCGGCAGCTTGTCGCGCGCGAAGGCGTAGGTGAGGCCGTCGGGGCTGACCTGGCGCGACAGGCGGAACATCGTGTCGGGCTCGAGCGAGGTCATGTCCTTGCCGCACTTGCCCGAGGTCGGCAGCAGGGCGCAGACGTAGACCAGCGCCTTGAGCTTGCGCCGTCGCGCCTCGGCGACCGCGCTGATGGTGATGCCGCCCAGCGAATGGCCGACCAGCACGACCAGCTCCTCCATCTTGTCGAGCAGGCGAGAGACCTTTTCGACATTGTCGGCCAGCGTGACATTGGCGGGTGGCGTGTGGTCCTTGCCCAGCCCCGGCATGTCGGGCGCACAGACCTTGTGGCCGTTGGCCTCGAGCAGCGGCACGACCTTTTCCCAGCACCAGCCGCCGGTGCAGGCGCCATGGACCAGCAGGAACGTCGCCACGCGTCTAGTTCCGGCCGACGACGGTGCGCGCGCCTTCCGCGGGCACGAAGAAGTCGGGCATCAGCGGCGTGCCGGGGGACACCGCGTACTTGTCGAAATCGGTGACGCCCTCGGCGGCCAAGACCTCGTCGTCGATGAAGAAGTTGCCGGTGCAGGTCTTCGCCGGGCGATTGAAGATGGCGTGGGCCGCATCGGCCATGATCTCGGGTTTGCGGCAGCGCTTCATGCCGTCCTCGCCGCCTAAAATGTTCTGGATGGCGGCCGTCGCGATGCCGGTGCGCGGCCACAGGCAGTTGAAGGCGATCTTGCCCTTGAATTCCTCGGCCATCGCCCAGGCGTAGACCGACATGCCGAACTTGGCGAGCGTGTAGGCCGCGTGGTTGGAAAACCACTTCACGTCGAAGTCGAGCGGCGGCGACAGGTTCAGCACGTGCGGGTTTTCGGCCTTCAGCAGATGCGGGATGCACTTCTGCGAGACCATGTAGGTGCCGCGCGCGTTGATCTGGTGCATCAGGTCGTAGCGCTTCATCTGCGTGGCAAGCGTGCCGGTGAGGCTGATGGCGCTGGCGTTGTTGACCAGGATGTCGATGCCGCCGAACTTGGCCACGGTCTCGGCCACCGACTTCTCGACGCTCTGCTCGTCGCGGATGTCGCAGGGCAGCGGCAGTGCCTTGCCGCCCGCCTTCTCGATCTCCTCGGCGGCGCTGAAGATGGTGCCCGGCAATCTGGGATCGGGCTTCACCGTCTTGGCCGCGACGGCGACGTTGGCGCCGTCGCGCGCGGCGCGCAGCGCGATGGCCAGGCCGATTCCCCGGCTGGCGCCG
>DATGZZ010000855.1:0-4785 GCA_035296945.1 Reyranella sp. | reverse complement strand
CCTCGATCGATTCGGCGTAGCCGGGATACTGCAGCGACAGGGCCTTGAAGGCGCTGTCGACCGCTTCCTGCCGATTCTCGATCACGGCGGCGAGTGCCGCCTCGGCGTCGCTGCCAAGCAGATCGGCGACCGAATTGACGTTGAACGCCTCGAGCTCGGACAGCACGCTTTGCGCCACCATGAGGACCTCGAAGCGATCGGCGAGCTGTTCGGTCAGCAGGCGCTCGAAACCCAGGCGGCGGTGGAGCCACAGCGCGATGCGGAAGGCGAGACTCGGTCGCGAGATTTCGCTCAGCCATTCCTCGTAGCCGGCGACGCCCTTGTCCCGCACGCTGTCAATCAGCCGGTCGGCATCGGCGGCCAGCACGGCCACCATCCTGCGCGACAGGATCTGCTGCTCGAACTGCTCGAGGTAGAGCTCCTTTTCGCGAGTGCACAGCGTCACCAGGCCGACCTTCACGCGCTCGCCGAGGTCGAGCGCCAGCTCGGCCGGCGCGGACTCGATTTCGCCCTCGCCGGCCGAAGCCGGATCGGCAGCCAGCCCCTCGAGGCGGGCGCTGCGGCGCCGGATGATCTGCTGCAGGTGGCGCTCGACATTGGCGCGCGACAGGGCGCGCACGCGATCACGCAGGGCAACCTCCAGACGCGACAGCTTGTCGAGCCCCAACGCATGCATGAACAGGCCGAGCGTCGTTGCGTTGACGAACAGCGTGAACAGCACGAACAATGTGGCCGCCAGCGCGATGAACTGGCGGGTGTCCTCGGGCAGCTTGTCGTTGCCGGCCGCCACCATGGCCAGCACGATCGTGACGGCGCCGCGCAGGCCGCCCCATACCAGGATGGCCTTGTATCGGTTGTCGACGGGCTGGACGAGGTTGGCCTTCTCCAGGACAGGCAGCATGCCGAACACGACCAAGCCGCGCGCTGTGAAGGCGCCCACGGCCACGGCGGCGACGGCCAGGAAATAAAGCCAGGTGATCTGCAGCAGCACGTTGGCCGCCAGCATCGAGGCCAGCACGAAGATCAGGCAGCTCGCCCAGAATTCCAGCTGCTCCCACAGCCGCTTGAGCGACGACCATTGGTGCGGATGCAGATGCGTGGGGCCGTAGGCAGCGACGGTCAGCGCCGCCATCACGGTCGAGACGACGCCCGAGACGTGCAGATAGCGATCGGCGATCACGAAGGAGAGGTAGGAGAGCGCCACCGTCACCGAGGCGATGGCCGCCTCCGATTCGCCCAGCCGCGGAATGATGAACATCGCCGCGCGCGCCAGCAGGAAGCCCAGCAGCAGGCCGCCCACGAACTCGCGCAGGAAGACCACCACAACGCCACCGGCGGAGCCGGGCATGGCCGCACTGGGGTCGACTCGGCTCACCAGGATGCCGATGAACAGACCGAAGGCGGAGATGGCGACGGCGTCGTTCAGGAGCGATTCGCCCTCGGCCAGGATCGACAAGCGCTTGGGGGCGCCGACGTCGCGGAAGATGCCGATCACCGCGGCCGGATCGGTGGTCGACACGACGGCACCCAGCAGCAGGCAGACGACGAGGTCCATGCCGGTGGCCCAGTGCACGACGAAGCCGACCGAGGCGATGCAGACGACCACCGCGACGATGGCCAGCAGCAGCACCGCGTGGATCTCGTCCATCAGCCGTCGCACCTCGATGTTGAGGCCGGCGGTGAAGAGCAGCGGCGGCAGGAACAGCGGCAGGAACATGTCGGCGCCGACCTCGAGCTTGTCGAGGCCGACGAAGGCATCGCCCAGGGCGCCGAGCTTGACGCCGCTGGTGATCATCCACGAGCCCAGGAAGCCCATGCCCATGCCGGCGATCGCCAGCAGCACGGTGTGCGGCAGGCGGAAGCGCTCGGCCACCGGCACCAGCAGGCTCACGACCACCAGCACCATGGAGATCGCCAGCAGAGCGTAGAATGTATCGGTCACCGGATCAGCCTACCCTGCCACTCTTGTTCTTAGGCCCCCGTGTCGACCGAAAGCCCCCCTCGCCTTATAACCTCGACAATGGCCAAGGTGGCAGTCTTCATTCACGGCATGTGGGGCACGCCCGACATCTGGCGGAACTGGCGGCCGTTCCTCGAAGCCCGCGGCTGGCAGACCATCGCCCCGGTCCTGCGCCACCACGACGCCCCGCCGCTGGCGCCACCGGCCGGTCTTGGCACGACCAGCCTCGCCGACTATGTGGCCGATCTCACAAACACGATCGAGGGCCTGCCGGAGAAGCCGGTCGTGATCGGCCATTCGATGGGCGGGCTGCTGGCCCTGCTGCTGTGCGCGCGAGGCCTCGCCCGGGCCGGCGTGCTGCTGGCGCCGGCGCCGGACGCCGGGGTGATCGCGCTCAGGCCGTCGAACCTGTGGGCGTTCGCGCGCATCCAGCTGACCTGGGGCTGGTGGCGCAAGCCGCATCGCGCGACGCTTGCCGAGGCGCTGTCGCATACCTTCAACACGACCGATCCGCGAGAGGGTGCCGAGCTTCATTCCACCTTCGTACATGATTCGGGCAGGGCTTTGTTCGAGATCGCGCTACCCTGGCTTGATGGCAGCAAGGCGACGACGGTCGACCCGCGGCTGGTGACGGTGCCGTTGCTGTTCGTGGCAACCGACAAGGACAAGCTCACGCCCGCCGACGTCGTGCGCCGCTCGGCCAAGCGCTTCGGCCATGTCGCGGACTATGTGGAATATCCCGGCCAGGGTCATTGGGTGCCGGGACAGCCCGGCTGGGAGCGCATCGCCGAGGACACGGCGGCCTGGCTCGACGGCAAGGCGACCTGAGGGATGGCCGTCGTCGACTTCGCGGAATTGAAGACGCTGGTGCCCGTGGGCCGCCTGATGGCGCTCGATGTCGGCACCAAGACCATCGGTGTGGCCACGTCGGACGCCTTGCGCATGCTGGCGACGCCGCTCACGACGCTGAAGCGCGGCAAGCTCGCGGTCGATCTGGCGGCCCTCGCCGAGCTTGCGAAGAAACATGAGATCAAGGCGCTGGCGATCGGCCTGCCGCTCAACATGGACGGCACCGAGGGTCCGCGCTGCCAGTCGGTGCGCCAGTTCGCGACCAATATCGCCAATCACGGCCCACCTGCGCTGGCCGCGCTACCCGTCGTCTTCCAGGACGAGCGATTGAGCACCGCCGCCGTCACCCGCGGCATGATCGACGACTACGACATGAGCCGTGCCAAACGCGCCGAGCGCGTCGACGCGGCAGCGGCGGCGTGGATATTGGAGAGTGCCATGGCGCGGCTGAAGTGACTGGGAGCGCGGGCCTCCGGCCCGCTCATTGCTGGGAGCGCGCCACTCCGTGGCGCTCTTTGTTGATTACACAGTATGAGCGCCACGGAGTGGCGCGCTCCCAGCAAAGACGAAGAGCGTGAGCGGGCCTGGAGGCCCGCGGTCCGGCAAGACGACTAGGGACAGAGTGCCGGTGGATTGGGACGTGGCGGCGGCTCAGCCGACAGCGTGCGCAGGAAGGCGATCAGGTCGCTGCTTTGCTCCGCCGTAAGCGCCAGCGGGCGGACCAGCGGGAGGGCGTCGCTGTGCAGGCGGTCGGGGTTCACTTCGGAATAGTGCTTCACCACGTCCTCGAGAGTCGCGAGATGGCCGTTGTGCATGAACGGGCCCGAACCCAGCTGGCGCAGGCTGGGCACGCGGAATTCGCCGAAATTGCTGTGCAGGCGCTGCACGTGCCTGGTGCGCAACGCGCTGGCGCCGGAGGCGTCGTCGTTGTGCCTGCCCAAGAGGTTGAAGGTGCTGTTGGCGAGCTTGGCGAGGCCGTCTAGGCGGCCTGAATCGACCTCGCCCGGCCGCGTGAAGAACGGGATCCCGACATCGCCGAACTCGCCGTTGGTGAAGCGCGGCCCGAAATGGCAGGCCGCACAGTTCGCCTCGATGAAGATTTTCAGGCCGCGCTGGGCTGCCGCCGGATAGCGCGCCGCGGCCTCGCGGTCGCCCGACAGCAACCCGTCGCGGAAAGCGTCGAACGGCGTACGCGGGCTGACCAGCGTCGCCTGGAACGCCGCCAGCGCCTTGGCCGAATCGACCAGAAGCTTCTCGTCGTCGGTGCCGGGCTTGTGGCCGAACGCGCGCTCGTAGCCGCAGGCGAGCGCCTTGTCGTCGCGCAACAGGCCGGCGACGCGGGCAGCATCGCCCGCCATCTCGCGCGCATCGAGGATCGGCCGGATCGACTGCGACCACAGCGAATCGCCCGCCCCGTCCCAGCCGAACCAGTGCGCGTAGCCCACGTTCCACAGCGACGGCGTGCGACGGTCGAGCTCTCTCCTGCCCATCGCCTTGGGCCGCCCGTCAGCCCAGTCACGGCCCGCGACGTGGCAGGTGGCGCAGCTCATGGCGCCATCGGCCGAGAGCCGCGGCTCGTTGAACAGGTGCTCGCCCAGCACGATGGCGTTCGGCGAGCCCACGACGCGGTTGGACGGATCGCGCGGCGCGGGCGGCGGCCACGGCCCATGACGGGCAATCGCCTTCACCTCGTCGTCCGACCAGGGCAGCGCCGCCTGCGCGACAGCGCGCGCTGTAAGCGCCCCTGACGCCGCAAGCGCCGCCAGCACCGCACCGAGCAGCCAACGCCTCACTTCAGGATGAACTCATGGCTCAGCCGCTCGCTCTCCTCGCCGGCGCGCACGTCGATGGCGAGCTCCCAGCGGCCGGGCATGTGGAACACCATGCCGTCGACGCGATAACGGCCGTCGCCAAGGGACACGATGGTCGGCCGGTAGTTCATGCCGTGCTTGTGCTCGGGCATCTGGGCGTCGATC
>DATGZZ010000854.1:0-3078 GCA_035296945.1 Reyranella sp. | reverse complement strand
CGCGTCCGTGGGCCAGGACGGGTACCGTCATCGCGGCATCCCTCACGCCGAGCTGCCGCAACGACGACAGCGCCCGTTCAAGAGACAGCAGCGGACGCTTGGCCCGCCAGAATGGAATCGCCCGCTTGGTTCCAAGCACTACTTCCTCCATCCGATCCAGTCACAGATGCCACGGCCCATGACCCATTCGAGGTCCTGGCCCCTGAGCCAAGGCATTTCCTCTGTGAACATGGTGACTCCGTGGCGGTAGCTGCAAGGGAGCCGTGACCAATCCGTGCCCCAAAAGGTTCGTCTGGGGCCGAAGGCGTCGAAGACGCGGCGGATATACGGATGCACGGAACGAAAGGGATAGGTCTTGTCGGCCGCATAGCACGGCATGGCCGAGACCTTGGCGGCGACATTGGGCCGCTTGGCGAGCGCCAGCACCTTGTCGAGGGTGGCGAAGTTGGTGGCTTCGCCGACGTCCTTCGCGCTCTTCAGCCCGAGATGGTCGAGCACCAGGCGCAGGCCCGGGTAGCGTTCGGCAACCTTGTCGGCGAGATGCATGTATTCGTGGTGGAACAGGACCATGGCGGGAATGCCCGCCTTCTCCATCTCGCCCCACACCCAGTCGAAGCGACCGTCGAGCAGCGGCTGGCGCAGGACCTCGGTGTGGAAGGTGAAGCGCATGCCCATCATGCCCTTCTGCTTCCTCCAGCCGGCGATCTGGTCCCGCGCGCCGGGCGCATCGGGATCGAGGCGGCCCATGACGCAGAAGCGGTCGGGGTGGCTCGCCGTGGCGTCGAGCGCCACGTCGTTGCGATCGCCCTCCCACGACGGCGGCACGATGACGACACCGTCGACGCCGGCCTTGTTCATTTCGGCCAACAGCTCTTCCTTGCCAAGCGGTGCGCGATGCGGCTCCGCGCGCGCCGGCCACGGACGCTCAGGGCTATTGGCCGCCCAGATGTGCACCTGGGCGTCGACGATCTTCATGCTTCCTCCTTCAGCGCCAACTCAACGCGGTGCGCGTCCCGCGGGCGATCAGCCACATGCCGAGCCCCCAGAACCCGTAGACGATCGGCACCACCACGAGACCGGGCATGCGGAAACCGCCGCCCATGGGCGCGCCCTTGATCGGCAGCACGACGAACCAGTTGACCAGCGTGACGATGATGCCCGCGAACAGTACCCAGCCCAGGACGCCGCCCAGGGCCCCCGGCAGGCGCGGCACAAGGAACGCAGCGAGGATGCCCCAGAGGCCGCCCCAGAAGGCCGCCGACACGATGGTCGGCACACCCCACGGCGGCACCGCACGCATATTGTAGATGACCGCCTGTGGGGTGTAGCCGAGCTCCTTGCTGATCCAGAAGCCCAACTGGTGGAAGATGAGGACGCTTACTGCGCCGGCGATGAATCCGACGAGGATCGTGCGCATCGTGTTGTTCATGAGAGGGCTCCCCCGGGTGGTTTGCAGTCACGCCACGGTTGGGCGCGTTCGAGTTCGGCCGCCAGGGAGAATAGCATCTCTTCCGCCCCATAGCGGCCGATGAACTGCAGGCCGATCGGCAGGCCGTCGTCGCTCCACGCAAGCGGCATCGACATTGCCGGCACCCCGGCGGCATTGCACACCGAGGTGAAGGCGACCATCGGCGCGAGGGCCTGCTGATATTGCTCGCTGCTGCCGTCCATCCGCACCTCGCCGAGCGGCAGCGACACCCGGGCGATCGATGGCGACAACAAGACGTCGTGCCGCTCGAAGAAGGCGCCGAGCTGGCGCCCCGTGCGATGGAAGGCCTGGACGGCACGGATGTAGTCATGAGCGCTGATCTGGCGGCCGTGTTCGGCGGCCTGCCGGGTCACCGGCTCGAGGTCGTCCGGCCCGGGCACGCGGCCGTTGGCGCGGATCTGGATGTTGGTCCAGGTGTTGGCTGCCATGATCGTGCCCAGCGCCTCGCCGGATGCCGTGGGGTCGTATTCGGGCGCGGCCTCCTCGACCTGATGGCCGAGCCCTTCGAGCAGCCTCGCCGCGCGCTCGACAGCGGCCACCAGCGCGGGATCAAGCGGCGTGCCGCCGACCGGCTTGCGCATGAACGCCACGCGCAGCCTGCCCGGAGCGCGCTGCGTCGCCGCCAGGAACGAACCGGCGGCCGGCGCGGCATAGGGATCACCGGGCTCGCTGCCGGCAAGAGCATCGAGCAAGGCCGCACTGTCGCGCACCGAGATCGACACGCAATGCTGCGCGCCGGCGCCGGCCAGCGTCTCGCCGATCGGCGCCAGGCTGACCCGACCGCGCGAGGGTTTCAGGCCGAACAGGCCGCACAACGCGGCCGGAATCCGGATCGAGCCGCCGCCGTCCGTGGCATGCGCCATCGGCAGGCCGCGGGCCGCGACGACGGCCGCCGATCCACCCGACGACCCGCCTGGCGACAGGCCCTTGCGCCAGGGATTGAGCGTGGCGCCGCCGAACGCGGGCTCGGTCGTCGGCGCCAGGCCGAATTCGCTGGTATTGGTGCGGCCCACGATCACCAGTCCCGCCCGACGCATGCGCGCCACAGCGGCGCTGTCGGCGGCTGCGACCGGCTGCTTTGCGAAGAAGCGCGACCCCAGGGTGGTCGGCGTGCCGGCGCAATCGGCCATGAGCTGCTTGACCACGAAGGGCACGCCTTCGAACGGCCCCTTCCCCGCCATCGCGACTGATCTCTCGAGCAGAGCGCCGTCGTAGAGATCGGTGATCGCGTTCAGCGATTGGTTCAGGGTGCGAAGCCTTGCCAGCGTGCCGTCGAGCAGTTCGCGGGCACCGATCTTGCCTGTCTTGATCAGTTGCCCGACCGCGAGCGCGTCGTGGCTGGCAAAGAGATCGTCCACCTCAGTTCCGCCAGCGTGCGAGGTTGGCCGCGACGAAGGCGTCGTCGTTCAGCTCGGGATAGGTGGCGTAGAGGCGATCGATGCCGGCGCTCTGGCCCGGGCTCAAGGTCTCGTGCGGGTCGAGGCATTCGATCGAGGTCATCAGCCCCTGGCGCCGCAGGATCTCGTGACAGCCGGGGATGCAGCCCGCGAAGTCGTGGTCGACATCGAACACGACCGAGTTGCAGTCGG
>DATGZZ010000853.1:0-2507 GCA_035296945.1 Reyranella sp. | reverse complement strand
CTTCGGCAACATGCATGCCGCCGACGAATGGGCCGACATCGCCTCGATCGGCCCGGTCTACGCCATGTATTGCGAGGCGGCGCTCCGCTTCCTCAGTCGGCCTTGAGGTAGCTGTCCTTCAGCGCGATCTTGCCGTCCTTCAGCTCGTAGAGATCGGTACCGTAGCGGTCGAACGGCTTGCCGGCATGGTCGATGCCGGTGACGCGGAAAGTGCCGAACAACTTGTCGCCGGCGCGATGGATGCGCGCTTCCGAGAAGCGCGCCTCGCGATGGGACTTGCTCTTGTCGGCGAAATGCGCGCGCAGGTCGTCCTTGCCCTTCAGGACACGGCCGCCGGCCGAGCCGCCCGCTGCTCCGGCGTTCAACCGCCATTCGAAGTCGTCGGTCACGCAGGCCGCGATCTCCTCGACGTCGGCCTTGTTGAAGGCCTTGCCGAAGCGGCGGAACAGGTCGTCGATGGCGTCGGCCATGGTTCTCTCTCCGGACGATCAGGGATGATGGTTGAGCGCCACGGCCACCCAGTCGGCGATCTCGCGCTTGGTCACCGCCTCGTCGACGCTGGCGAGCTCGTGGCGATGCGCCGTGCCGCCATTGCCGATGATTTCCAGGTTGCCCTTGGCGACGTCGCCATGGAACTGCAGCGCGCGGCCTTCGGGCGCGCCCTTGGGATGCACGGTAAGCGTCAGGACAGGGCCGATGTCGGGCAGGTGGTCGGCGACCGGCGAATACTCCTGCGTCGAGACATTGGCGTCGTGGCCGGCGCTCTTCAGTTCAGTGACGACGCGGTCGAGCTCGGGTCGGATGATGTCGCGGCACTTGACCCAGAAGGCCTGCACAAAAAGGTCCGTGTCGCGATCCATGTCCCCTCCTCGACGTTCATGTTTTCGGCGCGCCGATCCTAGCATCATGCCGGCGGCGTGTATCCCATGGCGCCTGCGGGAGATGAAGGCTCGGCCGCGCTTCTCCCTCGTCAAATCTCCCCCTCATATCTCCCAGGGTGGCGGCGTGAACTTCTCGATCAGGAAATTGACGAAGGCCGGCACCTTGGGCGCGAGATGCCGCCGGTGCGGATAGACGGCGTGGATGGTGACGGCCTCCTCGGCTGAGAAGGCGCCGAGCAACGGCACCAGCGCGCCCTCCCGGATCGCCTGGGCCAAGGTGAGCCTGGTGAGCCGCACGATGCCGACGCCCTGCAAGGCAAGCTGCATCTGCGCCTCGCCCTCGCTGACGGCGACCCGGCCGCGCACGTCGATCTCGACGACCTGGCCGTCGGCCTTGAAGGACCAGCGATTGAGATAGGCATGGTCGCGCGACACGATGCAATTGTGCCGGCGCAGATCCTCGGGCCGCTGCGGCGTGCCGTGGCGCGCGAGGTAGGCTGGCGCGGCGCAGATCAGGCGTTTGTCTTCGCCGATCTTGCGCGCCATGAAGCTGGTGTCGGCCAGCCGCCCGATGCGCAGCGCGACGTCGATACCCTCCTCGACCATGTCGATGACACGGTCGGTCGGCAGCAACTCGAACTGCACCAGCGGATAGCGGGCGAGGAATTCCGACAACACCGGCGCCAGTTGGTGGGTGGCGAAGGCGAGCGACGTCGTCACCCGCAGCACGCCGCTCGGCGTGCTGCTCTGGCCCGCGATCTGGTTCTCCAGGGTCTCGATCTCGCCCACGATGCGCTTGGCGGCGGCATAAAAGACCTCGCCCTCCTGGGTGAGGTGCAGCGCCCGGGTCGTGCGCTGCAGCAGCCGCACGCCCAGCCGGGCCTCCAGCCGGGTGATCAGCTTGCTGACCGCCGAGGGGCTTAGCCCCAGCACCGGCGCGGCGGCGGAAAAGCCATTGGAATCAACGACCCGCACGAAGGCGGCCATTTCGCTGGCGTGATCGATCATTGCGCGACTAATGACGCACGTTCATCAGTGATAGTCAAATTGACATGATTAACCATTGGCAAAAGGGAATTAAGTAACTTCCAACCTTTGGAGAGTTCCATGTTCTCGACCGCCTACCCCAGCCATGCCGAGCGTCAGGTCTATGCTCAGCGTGCCCAGCGCCTGCGCGCCGCGGCCTTTGCCGACTTGGTTCGCGAGATCGCCCGCCTGTTCTCCGCCGCCGCCCGCTAACGGCGAGCGCTCCGTCGCGCCACCGCCGGCAGCTTGACGCCGGCGGCCTTCAGCAAGACCCGCGCGGCGTCGCCCGCCGTGCGGGCGACCTTGGGATCGCCGCGCACCAGCGCGGCCGCGATCGCGCCGTCGGTTAGGATCTGCAGCTGCAGCGCCAGCGCGTCGGGATCGTCCACGCCAAGACGCGCCAGCAGGCCGCGGAACCACAAGCGGCGCTGCTCCTTGAAGGCGAAAGCGATCTTGTTGGCCGCATGCGCCGGTTCCTTGAGCTCGGCCACCGCATTGACGAACGGGCAGCCGCGGAACACGCCGGTGGCGAAGGTGCGTTCGAGCCGCTCGAAGTTGCCCAGGATCTGCTGCACCGGCGGCAGGTCGGACGGCGGCGCG
>DATGZZ010000852.1:0-4661 GCA_035296945.1 Reyranella sp. | reverse complement strand
CAGGCAGATCACCAGGCCGATATGCAGGGGCGATTCGGAATTGCCGGTCAGGCCGGGCAGTTTGACCGCATTCGTGATCTCCAAGGATTCCGGCAGCGTCGCCGATGAGGTCTGCGGCTGGCGCAGCAGCGCCGTCGACTGCACGCACCAATAGACCGACAGCAGGGCGACGAAGCCCAGCAGCAGGGTGCTGATCACCTCGTTGGTGCCAAAGCGCACCTTCATGACGCCGGCGATGCCGCCCCAGAAGGCGCCGGCCAAGGTGCCGCCCAGCAACGGAACGATCACCGCCAGCCCGAGCGGCAGGTGGGCGATCGGCGGCCACAGGCCGAGCGCCGTTGCGGCGATGCCGCCGACCGCGATCTGGCCCTCGCCGCCTACGTTGGTGAGGTTGGCGCGGAAGGCCAGGATGAAGCCCAGGCCGACCAGCGACAGCGCCACGGCGCGGTTGATCGAGGCGCCGATCGCGAAGGCCGAGCCGAACGCGCCGTCCATGAACGCTTCGATCGCATCGGGTACGTCCTTGCCGCTCGCCGCGATCAGCATCAGGCCGATGACCATCGAGCCCAGAACGGCAATGAACGGCACTGCCATGCCGAGCAGACGGCGACGATCCATCATGCGACCTGTCCCGACATCAGGGCGCCAATGGCGCCGCGCTCGCTCATTTCGGCGGGACGCTCGCCCACGAGGCGGCCGCGATAGAGGACGGCGACGCGGTCGGCCACGGCCAGAAGCTCGTCGAGCTCGCTCGAGATCAGGAGCACGCCCACACCGCGGCGCGCCGCGGCCCTGATCTGGCGATAGACCGCTTCGACGGCGCTGACATCGAGGCCGCGCGTCGGCTGGGCGGCGACCAGTGCCACCAGGGGGTCGAGCGTCAGTTCGCGCGCCAGCACCGCCTTCTGCTGATTGCCGCCGCTCAGTCCCGAGAACGCGACCTCGGGGCCAGCGGCGCGCACGTCGAAGTCGCGCATCTGCTTCTGCGCCGCCGCGTTCAGCGCACCGCGCTGCAGCAGGCCGAAGCGGGTGAAGCGGTCGAGCTTGTTCAGGAACATATTCTCGGCCACCGACATGCCGGTGACGCAGGCGACGGCATGGCGGTCCTCCGGCACGATGCCGCCGCCTGCCGCCGTCACGGCCGCGGCACCGGCATGGGTAAGATCGCTTTCGCCGATATAGAAGTGGCCCTCGGTCGGGTGCAGCAGGCCGGCCAGAACCATGCCGAGCTCGCTCTGGCCGTTGCCCTCGACGCCCGCCAGCCCGACAATCTCACCGGGACGAATTTCCAGGGTGAAGTTGTCGAGCCGCACGGCGCCGTGGCGGTCGTGCACCGTGAGACCGTCGCAGACCAGGGCAAAGCCCTTCGGCCCATCGGGCTCCTCGACAGCTGGCGCCTCGTCGGCTTCGGCCAGCGCCACGTCGAGGGGGCGCACCTCGCGGCCGACCATGGCATGGACCAGATCGCCCATGTCGGCGTCGGCCATGCTCTCGTCGGCGACCAGCCGGCCGGTGCGCAGCACGGCCACGCGATCGGCGACCTTGGCGATCTCGGCGAGCTTGTGGGTCACCAGGATGACGGCGCGGCCGGAATCGGCGACGCGGCGGCAGATGTCGAGCAAGGCGCCGATCTCGCCGGGCGGCAGCACGGCAGTCGGCTCGTCGAGCACCAGAAGCTTGGGATCGCGCATCAGGCACTTCACGATCTCGGCGCGCTGGCGCTCGCCGACCGAGAGCTCGCCGACGACGGAATCGGGATCGAGGGTGAAGCCGAAGCTTTCGGCGATGTCGCGGATGCGGGCGCCGAACTCGTGTCGCTTCAGCACGCCCCTCACCTGGCCCAGCATCAGGTTCTCCACCACGGTCATGCGCGGCACCAGGCTGAAATGCTGGTGCACCATGGCGATGCCCTTCTCGAGCGCCTCGGCCGGGCTTTCGGGCACCCAGGCCGCGCCGTCGAAGACCATGTCGCCCGCCGTCGGCTCGTAGACGCCGAAGATCAGGTTGCACAGGGTCGACTTGCCGGCGCCGTTCTCGCCCAGCAGGCACTGCACGGAGCCGGCGCGAACGTCGAGGCTGACGCCCTCGAGCGCCTGGAGGCTGCCGAAACGCTTACCGAGATTTTTAAGCGACAGCAGCGATTTGGCGGACAACGATCAGGCGTCCAGCACCTTGATCTTGCCCGACAGCAGATCCTTCTTGATCTCCTCGATCTTCGCCTTCTGCTCGGGCGTGCCCTTGCAGATGACCATGTCGGAGGATTTCGGCCCCATCGCCAGGCCAAACGGCTTGAACTCCGGCTTCCAGGTGCCGGCCGCCGCCTGCTCCATGGCGTACTCGACCTGGAAGCCGACGCCGGTGATCGAGTAGGCGACATAGAGCGGATCGCTTCCGCAGCGGTCGGTGTAGCTGCCGATAATGTGCGTGCCCTTCTCGCGCGCCGCCTGCTCCATGCCGCGCAGGCCGAGGTTGAGGATGTGATAGTGGACGTCGGCACCCTGGGCGATGGCGGCGAGCGTCGCCTCCTTGGCCTTGGCGACGTCGT
Source organism: Reyranella sp. (assembly GCA_035296945.1). Taxonomy (GTDB): domain Bacteria; phylum Pseudomonadota; class Alphaproteobacteria; order Reyranellales; family Reyranellaceae; genus Reyranella. The sequence continues at coordinate 2,116 of DATGZZ010000852.1, read as the reverse complement.
CGAAGTCGCCGGTGTAGCTCTCGAAGTACTTGATGTTGGGATTGATGTACTTGGCGCCCTTGCCGAACTCGATGCCGGCGTTCTTGATCGCCGGGATTTCCAGGCCGCCGACATAGGACACCCCGCCAGTCTTCGACAGCATCGCCGCCGAGGCACCGGCAACGAAGGCGATCTCGGCCTGACGCACGTCGTAGCCGGAGACATTGTCGGGCTTCTTCGGGTCAGCGTTGCCGCCGATGATGGCGAACTTCACCTTGGGGAAGCGCGGCGCCACCTTGAACACCGAGGCCTGGGTCTGACCGCCGATGCCGAGCACCAGCTCGTTCTTGCCGGCCAGCGTCACCAGCACCTGCTCCATGTCGCCGAACTTCACGTTCTCGATGAACTTCACCGCGACTTTGCCGCCGAGCTTCTTCTCGGCCGCCTTCATGCCGTCGTAGCCCGATTCCATCCAGCCCTTGTCGGACTTCGAGCCCGGGATCAGCACGCCGACATTGAGCGGACTGCCCTGGGCGCGTGCGGGCGCTCCCAGGCCGCCCAGCATCACAAGGCCTGCAGCGCCGGCTGTCCCGGCCAGGAATCCACGGCGATCGAACTTGGTCATGGCGATGCTCCCCCGCTTATTGACGTTTGACGTCACCAAGGCAGACGCAATCGGCGTGCCAACTGGCAGGGAACTTGCTACCGACGGGCCAACCACAAGACCTTTTGGGGGAGATCCATGGCCAACAAACTGCATCCTTTGAGCGCCCCGCGCGCCGGTTTCGCCTGGGGCGCCAATGCCCGCGAAATAGACATGGCGACGCCGCCGGCCAAGCCCGTTCCGCTCAAGATCGCGGCAGCGCCGCAGAACATCACGATCGACCTCAAGCGCACGGCCATGATCGTCATCGACATGCAGAACGACTTCTGCGCCAAGGGCGGCTGGGTCGACTATCTCGGTGCCGACTACACGCCCGACCGCAAACCGATCAAGCCACTGCAGAAGCTGCTCCCGGCGCTGCGCAAGGCCGGCATGCCGGTGATCTGGGTGAACTGGGGCAACCGGCCGGACCTCGCCAACATGCCGCCCAACCAGATCCACCTCTACAAGCCCGCCGGAACGGGCGTCGGCCTGGGCGATCCCCTGCCCGGCAACGGCGCGCCGGTGCTACAGAAGGATTCGTGGGCCGCCGCGGTCGTCGACGAGCTCGAGCAGGAGCCCCGCGACATCAAGGTCGACAAGTATCGGATCTCGGGCTTCTGGGACACGCCGCTCGATTCGATCCTGCGCAACCTCGGCACGCGCACGGTGCTGTTCTCCGGTGTCAACACCGACCAGTGCGTTCTGCATTCGCTGACCGACGCCAACTTCCTGGGCTATGGCTGCGTGCTGGTCGAGGATTGCTGCGCCACCACCTCGCCCGACTTCTGCACCGAGGCCACCGTGTGGAACGTCAAGAAGTGCTTCGGCTTCGTCACCGATTCAGGGAAGATATTGAAGGCCCTGAAGAAGTAACCAAGCGTTTGCGCCACCTCGTCCTGCTGCCCGGCTTCATGTGCGACAAGGACCTGTGGACCGACATGGTCCCGGGTCTCGCCGCGCTCGGAACGATCCACCACGGCAACGTCTACGAGGATTCCACGCTCGAAGGCATGGCGCGGCGCGTGCTCGATGGCTCACCCGAGCGCTTCGTGCTGGTCGGCTTCTCGATGGGCGGCTTCGTCTCTCGCGCGCTGACCCTGACGGCGCCCGAGCGCGTCGCCGGTGTGGCCTTCGTCGCCTCGTCGGCGCGCGGCTGCTGGAGCGCCTGCGCGCCATGTAGCGCCGGCTGGGACGCGAGGTGCGGGCACGGCAGGCCGCACTGGTCCGCCACGACGGCTACGCCGATCTCGAACGCATCACCTGCCCGTCCCTGGTCGTGGCCTGCCGCCAAGACCGGCTGCGCAGCCTCGCCGAGAGCGAGCGCATGGCGCAGCACCTGCCCCATGCGCGCTTCGCCATCCTCGAAGATTGCGGCCACATGGCACCGCTGGAACGGCCGCATGAGCTGACAGCGCTGCTGGCAAGCTGGATTGAGGAAGCGCGCCTCTGACGCATGAGGTAATTTGTCGGACTGCTCGGCTTGAACCAGAC
>DATGZZ010000851.1:0-7129 GCA_035296945.1 Reyranella sp. | reverse complement strand
TCAGGTAGGGCCGGTTGGAGGCATCGAGCGCCACCTCGGTCAGCGTCTCGTCCATCGGGATGTGGGCGGCGCCATAGCGACGGATGCCGGCGCGATCGCCCAGCGCCTTGGCCAGGCACTCGCCCAGCACGATGCCCGAATCCTCGGTGGTGTGATGATAGTCGATATGCAGGTCGCCCTCGGCGCGCAGCGTGATGTCGATCAGGCTGTGGCGGCTCAGCTGCTCCAGCATGTGGTCGAGGAAGCCGATGCCGGTCTTGACGTCGTACTTGCCGGTGCCGTCGAGGTTGATGGCGGCGGCGATGCGGGTCTCCTTGGTGGCGCGCGACACGAAGGCCCGCCGCCCGCCTGAGCCGGGGGTGGTGAGCATCTGGGTCACATTGGCCTTGGCGGCGGCCTTGGGACCAGCCTTCTTGCGATTGGCCGGGCGGGCCATTGGAATTCCTCTAAGTTGGCAGCCCGTTCATACAGGAACCCGCGCCGAGCGGTCGAGGGCAACGCGCGTCAGAATGACGCCCAAAAGCACGATCAGGCCGCCCAGCACGCGGGCTGCCGTCAACGGATCGCCGAAAAACGCGGCCGACAGGCCGACGCCCGCCACCGGGATCAGGTACATGTAGACCATGACCCGGCTCACCCCCAGCCGGTCCAGGCCCGCCGTCAGGCCGAGGAAGGCCACGCCCACGGGGAAGATCGCGGTGTAGAGCCAGTAGCCCAGCAGGCGGTCGTCGAGGCGGGCGAACTCGCCGAGCGAGTCGAAGGCGAGCGAGATCGGCAGCAGGATCAGCGAGCCGATCAGGGTCGTCCAGGCCATGACCGGCAGGGCGCCGAGCCGGAGGTTGTAAGGGGCGCCGCGATCGACATAGAGCGCCCAGGCGAAGGCTGACAGCATCCAGATCAGCGTGCCGTCGAGGCTGGCGAAGGACACGGTGATCTCGGTCAGCGAGTTGTTGACCACGAGGACCACGCCCACGAAGGCAATGACGCTGCCGGCCCAGCCCAGGCCCGGCAGCCGCCGGCCGCCGAGCCACGCCAGGATGGCGGAGAAGGCGGTCGTGGTGGTCATGACGATCGAGCCCAGCGACGGCGCCGTGCGCGCCATCGCCAGGCCCCAGCAGGCCTGGAACAAGGCGACGCCGATCAGCGACAGCACGATCATCGGCAGCCAGTCGCGGCGCGGCAGGGCGAGCGGCTTGCGCATCAATGCCATCATGGCGAACAGGAAGAGCGCCGCCACGAGGTAGCGCGAGGCGCTGTAGAGCAGCGGGCTCATGACGGCGAGCACGTCCTTGGCGAAGGGATAGCTCGAGCCCATGAGCATGGCTGTCACGATCATCAAGGCGTCGCCGGTCCAACGGTTCTTCATTCCTTCCCCGTCATACGGGGGAGGGTAGGGAGGGGGAAAGCCACACCAGTGATCTCTGAAATTTCAGATCTGAAATTGGGAGGCGTCTCGGCTGGGGCCTTCCCCCTCCCGGCCTCCCCCGTATGACGGGCAGGGGAATCGCATGTTCGGATGAGTAAGCTGTTGTTCGAACACAAGAAATGGATTCAGAAGATGGCTCCTGTCGTGAAAGGAGCCATCGATGAAGAGCTTCGCGGCCTGTTTTGCGGACTTGCCGGACCCTCGGGCACAGAACGCGCTGCACGATCTGACGGACGTGCTGTTCATTGCCCTGCTGGCGACCCTGTGCGGGGCGACGAGTTGCACGGACATGGCGCTGTTTGCGCGCACCAAGGCCTATTTGCTGGGACCGATCTTGGAGCTCAAGCACGGGCTGCCTAGCCACGACACCTTCAGCCGAGTGTTCCGCATGCTCGATCCGCAGGCCTTCGAGCGGTCGTTCCAGAAGTTCATGAAGGCGTTCGCCAAGGCGGCCAAGATCAAGCGGCCGCAGGGGGTGGTGGCGGTCGACGGCAAGGCGCTGCGGCGCGGCTACGAGCGCGGCAAAAGCCATATGCCGCCGGTCATGGTCACGGTGTGGGCAGCGCAGACCCGCATGGCGCTGGCCAACACGCTGGCACCGGGCAACAACGAAGCCGCCGGCGCTCTGCAGCTCATCGAGTTGATCCAACTCAAGGGCTGCGTGGTGACGGCCGATGCCTTGCACTGCCACCGCGCCATGGCCAAGGCGATCGTCGACCGTGGTGGCGACTATGTCTTGGCGGTGAAAGAGAACCAGCCGGCTTTGGTGGCCGACGCCAAAGCGGCGATCGCCACGGCCAAGCGCAAAGGCGCAAAGCGGTTGGCCACCGCGGAGCTCAATCATGGCCGAGCCGAGAAGCGCTCCGCCATCGTCGCCACGGTCAAGGACATGGGCCAAAAGCACGACTTCCCCGGCCTCAAGGCAGTCGCCTGCATCACCAGCAAGCGCGGCAAGGACAAAACCGTCCAGCGCTACTTCCTGATGAGCCAACCCTACAGCCGCACCGAGACTTTGCGCATCGTGCGCCAGCACTGGGGCATCGAAAACTGCCTGCACTGGCCGCTCGATGTCGTGCTCGACGAAGACTTGGCTCGAAACCGCAAGGACAATGGCCCCGCCAACCTCGCCATCCTCAAGCGTCTGGCCGTCAATGTCGCGCGCGCTCATCCAGACACCAAAACTTCCCTGCGCGCCAAGCTCAAACGCGCAGGATGGGATGACAGCTTCCTATTCGACATGCTCAACCACATGCGATAGCCCTGCCCGTCATACGGGGGAGGATACAGGAGGGGGCAGGCCAACACGCACGGTGTGCGCCGGTTTCAGATCGTGATCTCATCCTTCGAGAGATCATCTGTGCAGCTCTCCCCCTCCTTTATCCTCCCCCGTATTACGGGGGAGGAGATGAAAGGATGACATAAGTTTGAGCTATCGTTGACCGATCCATCGCGTAAGGTCGCCGCGTGACCGCCAAGCAGAAGATCTTCTGGCTGCGCCTCGTGACGCTGATCGGGCTCTGCCTGCCGGCGCTGGAGCTTGCCTGGCGCTGGTACAACGGGGATCTCGAGCCGCGGCCGGTGACCGTGGCCACCCATTCGACCGGCGACTGGGCCGTCATCTTCCTGATGCTGTCGCTCGCCATGACGCCGGCTCGGGCGCTGTTCGACTGGATGCCGCTGGTGCAGATCCGCCGGCGCATCGGCGTCGCCGCCGCCCTCTATGCCGGCGCGCATTTCCTCATCTACGTGCTCGACCAGAAGTGGAACCTGGTCGTAGTCGCGACCGAGATCATCAAGCGCTTCTACCTCACCATCGGCTTCGTGACCCTGCTGATGCTGGTAGTGCTCGCGATCACCTCGACCGACGGCTGGCAAAAACGCCTGCGGCGCAACTGGAAGCGCCTGCACTGGCTGATCTATCCCGCGGCCATCATCGCCATCGTCCATTTCTTCATCCAGTCGAAGGTCAAGATCGGCGAGCCCGCCTTCACCGCCGGCCTGTTCGCCTGGCTGATGCTGTGGCGCGTCCTGCCAGCGAAGCTGCAGCGCAGCTACCTGGGGCTGGCGATCCTGGCCGTTGCCGCAACAGTCGCCACGGTGATCTTCGAGGCGGCGTGGTACGGCTTGGTGAACGGCCGCGATCCCACCGTCGTGCTGCTGGCCAACCTCGATCCGGAGCTCGCCTTCCGACCCGCCCAGAAGGTGCTGATCGCTTCGCTGCTGGTGATCGCCGCCGTGGTGCTGCGGCGCCTCACCCAGGCTGCAAACAAGCTCTGGACGAAGCGCTATATCCAGTCGACTATACCGGCTCCTTGATCGGAGGAGGCATGTTGAAGAGACGGAGTTGGCTCGGCCTGGCGCTTGCCGCGCCGTTCCTGCCGGGCGTTGCCCGGGCGCAGGGCGGCGGCATGGTGGTCTTCGCCGCCGCCAGCCTGAAGAACGCGCTGGATGACATCGCCGCGACCTGGGCCAAGGACAGCGGCAAGCCTGTGCCCAGGACCTCCTATGCCGCAAGCTCCGCACTGGCGCGGCAAATGGAACAGGGTGCGCCAGCCGACCTTTTCATCTCGGCCGACCTCGATTGGATGGACTACGCAGCAACCAAGAATCTGATCAGGACAGACACCCGTTTCAATCTCTTGGGCAACCAGATCGTGCTGATCGCGCCCAGGGACTCCAGGACCACGACACTCGCCCTCACCGGCGGCGACCTCGCCAAGGCGCTGGCCGGCGGCAAGCTGTCGATGGGCAATGTCGATGCCGTCCCGGCCGGCAAGTACGGCAAGGCCGCCTTGGAGAAGCTCGGTGCCTGGACCAGCGTCAAGGACAGCGTTGCCCAGGCCGAGAACGTGCGCGCCGCGCTCCTGCTGGTGGCGCGCGGCGAGGCGCCGCTCGGCATCGTCTACGGCACCGATGCCGCGGCCGAGCCTGGCGTCAAGATCGTGGCGACCTTCCCGGCGGATTCCCATCCGCCGATCACCTACCCCGCCGCGCTCGCTCGCGAATCGAGGAACGCCGACGCTAAAAACTTCCTCGAGTTCCTGCGCAGCGCCAAGGCGCGTGCCGTGTTCGAGAAGCAGGGCTTCACCGTCCTGGTGAAGTCGGCCTCCTCGACATGACGCCGGAGGAATGGACGGCGGTCCGGCTGAGCCTGCTGGTCGCCACCACGGCGACCCTGGCCAGCCTGCCCTTCGGCATCGCCATTGCCTGGCTGCTGGCGCGCCGCGAGTTCTGGGGCAAGAGCCTTTTGGACACGCTGGTCCACCTGCCGCTGATCCTGCCGCCCGTCGTCACCGGCTACCTGCTGCTGATCTCGTTCGGCAAGCGCGGGCCGATCGGCGCCTTCCTCGACCAGGCCTTCGGCATCGTCTTCTCCTTCCGCTGGACCGGAGCGGCGCTGGCCTGCGCGGTGATGGGCTTCCCCTTGCTGGTGCGCGCCATCCGCCTCTCGATCGAGGCGGTCGATGTGCGCCTGGAATCGGCTGCGGGCACCTTGGGGGCCAATCCGTTCTGGGTGTTCGCCACCGTCACCCTGCCGCTCTGCCTGCCCGGCGTGATCGCCGGCGCCATCCTGTGCTTTGCCAAGTCGATGGGCGAGTTCGGCGCCACCATCACCTTCGTCTCCAACATCCCGGGTGAGACGCAGACCCTGCCCTCGCTGATCTACACCCTCACCCAGGTCCCCGGCGGCGATGCCGGGGCGATGCGGCTCACCCTGGTGTCGATCGCGATCTCCATGCTCGCCCTGCTGGGCTCAGAGCTGCTGGCCCGGCGCATCGGCGTCCATCGGATGGCGGCATGAGCGTGGACGTCGACATCGACCACGCGCGCGACAGCTTCCGCATCGCCGCGCGCTTCTTGGCCGCGCCTGGGTTGACGGCGCTGTTCGGCCGGTCGGGCGCGGGCAAGACGACCCTGATCGACATCGTCGGCGGCCTGGTGCGGCCGGACCATGGCCGCGTCGCCGTCGACGGCCAGGTGCTTGTCGACACCGAGCGCGGCATCTTCGTGCCGAGCCATCATCGCCGCATCGGCTACATCTTCCAGGACAGCCGGCTGTTCCCGCATCTCAGCGTGCGCCGCAACCTGCTCTACGGGCGCTGGTTCAACCGAGACGCCGGCGGCACGGGCGCTGATCTCACGTCGGTCGTCGATCTGCTGGGCATCGGCCACCTGCTCGAACGACGCCCTGCCTCGCTGTCGGGCGGCGAGAAGCAGCGGGTCGCGATCGGCCGCGCCCTGCTCGCCCATCCGCAGCTCCTGCTGATGGACGAGCCGCTGGCCGCCCTCGACGAGGCGCGACGCGGCGAGATCCTGCCCTACATCGAGCGCCTGCGCGACGAGATGGGCGTGCCAATTCTCTATGTCAGCCACTCCGTCGCCGAGGTGGCGAGGCTTGCCACGACCGTGGTGATCCTGACCGACGGCAAGGTGACGGCCGTGGGGCCGGTCGCCGACATCCTGCCCCTGGCCGATTCGGGCGACGGCGGCAGCGTGCTCGACGCCACGGTGGCGCGCCACGACGAGGCCTTCCAGCTTTCCGTGCTGGCCTCGGCCGCGGGCGAGCTGCAGGTGCCGCGGCTGAGCGCTCCCGTCGGCGCGCCGGTGCGCGCCTACATCCGTGCCCGCGACGTCATGCTGTCGCTCAAGCCGCCCGAGGAGATCAGCGCGCTGAACGTACTGGCCGGCCGCATCACCGCGGTCGAGGCTGGAACCGGTAGCGCGCAGGCCGAGGTCAAGCTGGATTGCAGCGGCGCCGCGCTGACCGCGCGGCTCACCGTAAAGTCGGTGCAACGGCTTGCCCTGGCGCCGGGCAAGCCGGTCTATGCCGTGATCAAGAGCGTCTCGTTCGAGCGCAGTTGATTCATAGTTCATTCTCCTCCCCCGTCATACGGGGGAGGTTGGGAGGGGGAGAGCCACACAGATGATCCATGAAATGCAAAGATCATGATCTGAAATGTTCAAGGGGCGGGATCGTTGCCTTCCCCCTCCCTGCCTCCCCCGTAAGACGGGGGAGGTGAATGATTGGCGCTAGGAGTCCCGCGATGCCGCATCTCAGCATCCGCATCGATTTCGACGACGAAGGCCGGCTCGGCCCCGGCAAGGTCGCCCTGCTCGAGGGCATCGCCCGCGAAGGGTCGATCTCGGCGGCCGGGCGGGCGATGAACATGTCCTACAAGCGCGCCTGGGAGCTGGTGGCCGACATCAACGAAAGCTTCGCCGAGCCGCTGGTGGCGGCGCAGACCGGCGGCAAGGCGGGTGGCGGCGCCGCGCTCACGCCGCGCGGCGAAGAGCTGGTCCGCCACTATCGGGCGATCGAGCGCAAGGCGCTGTCGGCCACCGCCTCCCATCTCAAGGCTTTGCAGGCGATTTCCCGCAACAGGCGCCGGAAATAACGCGCTATCCTTGGCGGAAAGAGGGGAGGTCCGCCGTGGCGCGAGCAAAAGTCCGCACAGGCATGCCGAGCGTGACGCTGGACAAGGCGGAGTTCGCCCGTCGCGTGCGCCGTCGCTTCTACGATCCCGCCTTCAAGTCGGCCGGGCAGGAGATCGAACGCATCATCGAGGTCGCCTGGGATGCCTACAACGACAGTCGCAAGTCGCCGATCACCAAGCCGGCCGGCGCAGGCTATGCCGATCCGACCTATGAGCTTTCGGTCGAATGGTCGCAAGCAAGCAAGGCCATCAAGCAAGCCGAGCGGCA
>DATGZZ010000850.1:0-5429 GCA_035296945.1 Reyranella sp. | reverse complement strand
TTGCCGCATGTGCCTGGTCGAGGTGAAGTCCGGCCCGCCCAAGCCCCAGGCGAGCTGCGCGCTGCCCGTTGCCGACAAGCAGGAGATCTTCACCACCACGCCGATGGTGGAGAAGGCCCGCAAGGGCGTGATGGAGTTCCTGCTGATCAACCATCCTCTCGACTGCCCGATCTGCGACCAGGGCGGCGAGTGCGACCTGCAGGACCAGGCGATGGGCTACGGCTTCGACCGCAGCCGCTATCATGAGAACAAGCGCGCCGTGCCCGACAAGGAGCTCGGCCCGCTGGTCAAGACGTCGATGAACCGCTGCATCCATTGCACGCGCTGCATCCGCTTCGCCACCGAGGTGGCGGGCGTCGAGGAGTTGGGCGCGACCGGCCGCGGCGAGAGCATGGAGGTCACGACCTACGTCGAGCATGCGCTCTCGACCGAGCTTTCCGGCAACCTGGTCGATCTCTGCCCGGTCGGCGCGCTCACCTCGAAGCCCTATGCCTACGAGGCGCGGTCGTGGGAGCTCACCAAGACAGAGTCGATCGACGTGCTGGATGCGCTGGGCTCCAACATCCGCATCGACACGCGCGGCGCGCAGGTCATGCGCGTGCTGCCGCGGATGAACGACGAGATCAACGAGGAGTGGATCTCCGACAAGACCCGTCACGCCATCGATGGCCTGCGCTACCAGCGGCTCGACCGGCCGTATGTGCGCAAGGCCGGCAAGCTCGTCGAGGCGACGTGGGACGAGGCCTTCAGGACCATCTCCGAGAGGCTGGGCAAGCTCGAGGGCGGCAAGATCGCGGCCATTGCCGGCGATCAGTGCGACGCCGAATCGATGGTGGCGCTGAAGGACCTGATGGCGAACCTCGGCTCACCGAACATCGACTGCCGCCAGGACGGCGCCACGCTCGACGGTCCGCGCGGCAGCTACATCTTCAACCCCGGCATCCACGGCATCGATCAGGCCGATGCGATCCTGCTGGTCGGCACCAATCCGCGCCTCGAATCGCCGGTGCTGAACGCGCGCATCCGCAAGCGCTACCTGCACGGCGGCCAGGTGGCCATCGGCAGCATCGGACCTATCGCCGATCTGACCTATCCGGTCGAGCGGCTGGGCGCGGGCCCCGCGACGCTCGGCGAACTGGTCGAGGGCAGGCATGGCTTCTTCGAGAAGCTCAAGGCCGCCAAGAATCCGCTGATCATCGTCGGCATGGGCGCCCTCGCCCGCGAGGACGGCGCCGCCGTTCTGGCGCTGGCGCGCGAGCTTGCCGACAAGCTGGGCGCCGTGCGCGAGGACTGGAATGGCTTTGCCGTGCTCCACACCGCGGCGGCGCGCGTCGGCGGCCTCGATCTCGGCCTGGTGCCGGGTCCGGGCGGCCGCGACGTCGAGGGCATCCTGGCCGGTTGCGAGAAGGGCGAGATCGCCGCGGTCTATCTGCTGGCGGCCGACGAGATCGACACCAAGCGGCTGGGCAAGGCCTTCGTGATCTACCAGGGCCATCACGGCGATGCCGGCGCCCATCGCGCCGATGTCATCCTGCCGGGCGCCGCCTACACCGAGAAGCCCGGCACCTACGTCAACACCGAGGGCCGTGTACAGCTCGCCTTCCGCGCCGCCTACCCGCCGGGCGATGCCCGCGAGGACTGGGCGATCCTGCGCGCCCTGTCGGAGCGCCTGGGCAAGACCCTGCCGTACGACACGCTCGACCAGGTGCGCACGCGGCTGGTCGCCGTGAACAGCACCTTCGCCGCGCTCGACCAGCAGGCCGCCGGGCATTGGGGCAGCTTCGGCACGCCGGGCAAGCCCTCCGACCAGCCGTTCGTCTCGCCGATCAAGAACTTCTACATGACCTGTCCGATCAGCCGTTCGTCCCGCACCATGGCGGAGTGCACGGCCTCGCGCGCGCAGCTGATGGCGGCGGAGTAGGGAATGACCGCCGATCTCATCCATTTCTTCACGCACAACTGGCTGGGCCAGGCGATCGTCATCCTGGCGCAGTGCCTGGCCGTGACGATCCCGTTGCTCGTGGCCGTGGCCTACATGACCTATGTCGACCGCAAGGTGTGGGCCTCGATCCAGCTCCGCCGCGGCCCCAACGTGGTTGGCCCCTTCGGCCTGCTGCAGCCCATGGCCGACGGTCTGAAGCTGGTGCTGAAGGAGACCATCATCCCGTCGAGCGCCAACGGCGTGCTGTTCATCATCGCACCCATGATCGCCTTCATGACCGCGCTGGTCGCCTGGGCGGTCGTGCCGTTCGACGACGGCTGGGTCATCGCCGACATCAATGTCGGCATCCTCTACCTGTTCGCCATCTCGTCCCTTGGCGTCTACGGCATCATCATTGCCGGCTGGGCCTCGAACTCGAAGTACGCCTTCCTGGGTGCGTTGCGGTCGGCGGCGCAGATGGTGTCCTACGAGGTCTCGATCGGCTTCGTGCTGATCACCGTGCTTCTTTGCGTCGGCTCGCTCAACCTCTCCAAGGTCGTGCTCGCCCAGTCCGGCTGGTTCTTCAACTGGTTCTGGCTGCCGCTCTTGCCGATGTTCGTCATCTTCTTCGTCTCGGCGCTGGCCGAGACCAACCGCACGCCGTTCGACCTGCCGATGTCGGAAGCCGAGCTGGTCGCGGGCTTCCACACTGAATACTCGGCCATGACCTTCGGCCTGTTCTTCCTCGGCGAATACGCCAACATGATCCTGTTGTCGGCGCTGGGGGCGGTGCTGTTCCTTGGCGGCTGGATGTCGCCGGTGCCGTACGCGCCCTTCACCTGGGTCCCGGGCATCGTCTGGTTCGCGCTCAAGATCGCGTTCCTGCTGTTCGTCTTCAGCTGGACCAAGGGAACGCTGCCCCGTTACCGCTACGACCAGCTGATGCGGCTGGGCTGGAAGGTCTTCCTGCCCGTGTCGCTGGGCTGGGTCGTCCTCACCGCCGCCGTGCTGCAGTTCGGCGGCTGGGTTCCGAAGCTTTAGGGAGCAGCACAAATGGCCTCTCTCGACCGCACTGCGCGCTCCTTCCTGCTCACCGAGCTGGTGACGGGCTTCGCACTCACCTTGAAGTACATGTTCAAGCCCAAGGTGACGGTGAACTATCCCTACGAGAAGGGGCCGCTCAGCCCGCGCTTCCGTGGCGAGCATGCGCTACGCCGCTATCCGAACGGCGAGGAACGCTGCATCGCCTGCAAGCTCTGCGAGGCGATCTGCCCGGCCCAGGCCATCACCATCGAGGCCGAGCCGCGCGACGACGGCAGCCGGCGCACCACGCGCTACGACATCGACATGACCAAGTGCATCTATTGTGGCTTCTGCCAGGAAGCCTGCCCGGTCGATGCCATCGTCGAAGGTCCCAACTTCGAGTTCTCGACCGAGACCCGCGAGGAGCTGATGTACAACAAGGACAAGCTGCTCGCGAACGGCGACCGCTGGGAGCCGATGCTGGCGGCCAACCTCCACGCCGACGCGCCGTATCGGTGAGCCGGGACGGGTAGGGGGAGACAATGATTCTTCAGGCTCTGGCCTTCTATGTGTTCGCGTTCATGGTCATGGCGTCCGCCGCCATGGTCGTGGTGTCGCGCAATCCCGTCTACTCGGTGCTGTTCCTGATCCTGGCCTTCTTCAACGCCGCCGCGCTGTTCGTGCTGATCGGCGCGGAGTTCATCGCCATGATCCTGGTCATCGTCTATGTCGGCGCCGTGGCCGTGCTGTTCCTGTTCGTGGTCATGATGCTCGACATCAACCTGACCGAGCTGCGCGAAGGCTTCCTGAAATACCTGCCGGTCGGCGCCCTGATCGGTCTCGTCCTGCTGGCCGAGATCCTGCTGGGACTGGGCGTGATCGGCAGCGGCACAACCAGCCTGGCAGGCCTCGACAAGGCCACGCCGCAGGTCATCGCCGTCGACAACACCCGCGCCATCGGCCGCGTCCTCTATACCCAGTACTTCTATCTGTTCCAGGTCGCGGGACTGGTGCTGCTGGTCGCCATGATTGGCGCCATCGTGCTCACCTTGCGTACCCGGCCCGGCGTACGCCGCCAGCGGATCAGCGACCAGCTGTACCGGCCCACGAGCGACGCCGTCACTGTTGTCAAAGTGCGGAGCGGGGAGGGCGTGTAATGGTGATCGGGCTCGGCCACTACCTCTTCGTCGCCGCGGTGGTCTTCACCCTCGGCATCCTGGGCATCTTCCTCAACCGCAAGAACGTCATCGTCATCCTGATGTGCGTCGAGCTGATGCTGCTCGCGGTCAACATCAACCTCGTCGCCTTCTCGGTCTTCCAGGGCAATATCGTGGGCCAGGTCTTCGCCATGCTGGTGCTGACCGTGGCCGCCGCGGAGGCCGCGATCGGCCTTGCCATCCTCGTGGTCTATTTCCGCAACCGCGGGACCATCGAAGTCGAAGACATCAATGCGATGAAGGGCTAGGGGCGAACGCACCATGGATCTCGCCATCAAGCTCATCGTCCTGCTGCCGCTCTTGGCCGCCGCCATCGCCGGGCTTTTCTGCCGCGTGATCGGCGACCGCCCGGCGCAGATCGTCACCTGTGCCGCCCTGCTGATCGCGGCTGCCCTGTCGATCTTCGTCTTCATCAAGATCGGCTTCGGCCCGGAGAACGCCAAGCTGGTCGTGGTCAAGCTCTTCACCTGGATCGATTCCGGCACGCTCGATGTCGCCTGGTCGCTGCGCGTCGACACGCTGACAGCCGTCATGCTGATCGTCGTCACCGGCGTGTCGTCGATGGTCCATGTCTACTCGATTGGCTACATGGCCGAGGATCCCGGCATCCCCCGGTTCATGTCGTATCTCAGCCTGTTCACCTTCTTCATGTTGATGCTGGTGACGTCGGACAACCTGGTGCAGCTCTTCTTCGGCTGGGAAGGCGTGGGTCTGGCATCCTACCTGCTGATCGGCTTCTGGTACGACAAGCCGTCGGCCAATGCCGCGGCCATCAAGGCCTTCATCGTCAACCGCGTCGGTGACTTTGGCTTCGCACTTGGCATCTTCGCGGTGTGGATGCTGTCGGGCTCGGTGAACTTCGCAGAAATCTTCGCCAAGGCGCCCGAGATGGCGCAGATGCGCATCTACTTCCTCGGCATGGACCTGCCAGCGCTGGAGACTGCCTGCCTGCTGCTGTTCGTCGGCGCCATGGGCAAGTCCGCCCAGCTCGGCCTGCACACCTGGCTGCCGGACGCCATGGAGGGCCCGACCCCGGTCTCCGCCCTGATCCATGCTGCCACCATGGTGACGGCCGGCGTCTTCATGGTCTGCCGGCTCTCGCCGCTGTTTGAGCTGGCGCCGACCGCCTCGATGGTCGTCACCCTGATCGGTGCCGCTACGGCGTTCTTCGCCGCCACGATCGGCCTCACCCAGTTCGACATCAAGCGGGTGGTCGCCTACTCGACCTGCAGCCAGCTCGGCTACATGTTCTTCGCCGCCGGCGTCGG
>DATGZZ010000849.1:0-7306 GCA_035296945.1 Reyranella sp. | reverse complement strand
CCTGCCCGACTCCGGCCCGAAATATCCCGCGCAGTTGTCAGGCGGCCAGCAGCAGCGCGTAGCGCTGGCCCGCGCGCTCGCCACCTCGCCCGGTCTGCTGCTGCTCGACGAGCCGCTGTCGGCGCTCGACGCGCGCGTGCGGCTCAGGCTGCGCCACGAGATCAAGGCCCTGCAGCGGACGCTTGGCGTCACCACCATCATGGTGACGCACGACCAGGAAGAGGCGCTGACCATGGCCGACCGCATCGTGGTCATGAACCAGGGTGCGATCGAGCAGGTCGGCACGCCGCAGGAGATCTACCGCCACCCGGCCACGGCCTTCGTCGCCGACTTCGTCGGTTCGATGAACTTCCTCGTCGGCTCGCTGCTTGCGCCCGACAAGCTCAAGGTCGCGGGCCTAACCTTCGACTGTCCCATCCAGGACGGCCTTGCCACCGGCGGCAAGGTGGCGCTGTGCATCCGGCCGGAAGACGTGCGCGTGCGCGATCTGCCGGCCGATGTCGTCAACCGCGTCGCCGTCGAGGTCACCGAGCTCGACTTCGTCGGCGCCTTCTGCCGCGCCACGCTCAAGGTCCAGGGCACGGACGACGTGACGATGACGGCCGACTTCTCCAGCAACCTGATCCGCGACCTCGGCGTCGAGCTCGGCCGCAAGCTCGACGTCGCCCTGCCGCCCGACCGGCTGAGAGTGTTCGCGGCGTGAGCGTCGCCGCCCCAGGTCGTCCGCCCATTCTGCGCATCGCCCTGTCGCGCGACGACCTGGTCATGCGGTCGGGCGTCGTGCTGTTCGCGCTGGTGTTGCTGGTCATCGTCGGCCTGCCCCTGTGGTCGCTGCTGGCCAAGGGCTTCGAGGACCGTGACGGCAAGTTCGTCGGCCTTGCCAACTACGTCGCCTACTTCTCCACCCCGGCGCTGTTCGATTCGGCGCTGAATTCCTTCCATGTCGCGGCGGTGTGCACCCTGGTCGTGGTGCCGCTCGCCTTCTTCTACGCCTATGCGCTGACCCGGACCGTGCTGCCGGCGCGCTGGCTGTTTCAGGGCATTTCGCTGATCCCGATCTTCGCGCCGTCGCTGCTGCCGGGCCTGGCGCTGATCTACCTGTTCGGCAACCAGGGCTTCTTCAAGGGGCTGTTGGGCGGCTCGATCTACGGCTTCGACGGCATCGTCATCGCCCAGGTCTTCTATTGCTTCCCGCACGCCACCCTGATCCTGGTGACCGCGCTCGCCACTGCCGACGCCCGTCTCTACGAGGCGGCCGATGCGCTGGGCGCCTCAAAGCTGCGCGTGTTCTTCACGGTCACGCTGCCTGGCGCCAAGTACGGCCTGATCAGCGCCGCGCTGGTCGTGTTTACCCTGGTGCTCACCGACTTCGGCATCGCCAAGGTCATCGGCGGCAATTTCAACGTGCTGGCGACCGACGTCTACAAGCAGGTCATCGGCCAGCAGAACTTTTCCATGGGCGCCGTGGTCGGCATGATGCTGCTGGCGCCGGCGGCGCTCGCTTTCCTCGTCGATCGCCTGGTCCAGAGAAAGCAGGTGGCGCTGCTCACAGCGCGCGCCGTGCCGCTCATCCCGCGGCCGAAGTTCGGCCGTGACCTGATCTTCACGGCGTTCTGCAGCCTCGTGTCGATCGGCATCCTGGGCATCCTCGGCATGGCGGTGTGGGGCTCCCTGATCAAGTACTGGCCCTACAATCTCAGCCTCACGCTCGGCAACTACGCCTTCGCCAATTTCGACGCCGGCGGCTGGTCCTCCTATTACCATTCGCTGGAGATGGCCGCCGGGGCCGCGATCTTCGGCACGACCCTGATGTTCGTCGGCGCCTGGCTGAACGAAAAGACGCGCGGGTTCGTCGTGATGCGCGGCATCGTGCAGTTCCTCGCCTTCCTGCCCATGGCGGTGCCCGGCCTGGTGCTGGGGCTGGGCTACATCTTCTTTTTCAACGCGCCCAACAATCCGCTGAACTTTCTCTACGCCACCATGGCCATCCTGGTGATCAACACGACGGCGCATTTCTATACGGTGGGGCACCTGACGGCGACGACGGCCCTGAAGCAGATCGATCCGGAGTTCGAATCGGTCTCGGCCTCGCTCAAGGTCCCGGTATGGCGCACCTTTGCGCGCGTGACGGCGCCGATCTGCCTGCCCGCCATTCTCGACATCGGCATCTACCTGTTCGTCAACGCGATGACAACCGTCTCGTCGGTGATTTTCCTCTACGCCCCCGATACCAAGCTCGCCTCGGTGGCGGCGGTGAACATCGAGGAAAGCGGCGCGACGGCGGTAGCGGCCGCGCTCTGCATCGTGATCGTGATCACCTCGGCCGCGGTCAAGGCGCTGCACGTGGTGGCCGACCGGCTCCTGCTGGGACGCCTGCAGGCCTGGCGCCGCCGCTAACGCTGGGGGCGCGCGACTCCAGTCGCGCGTCTTGGTCGAGGCGAGAAAAGATCGCGCCACTGGAGTGGCGCGCCCCCAGCGAATCAATCGCTCTTGGCGACGTCCATCAGGTAGCCGGCGCCGCGGATCGTGTGGATCTGCACGTTCGCCCCCGCTTCGGCCAGGATCTTGCGCAGGCGATGGACGTAGACCTCGATCGCATTGGAGGCGACGTCCTGCGACGAGCCGAAGACCTGGCCCTGTAGCGAATCGTGCGACACCACCTTGCCACTGCGTTTGAGCAGCACTTCGAGCACGTCGACCTCGCGCGCCGGCAGGCTCAGCATCCGGCCGTCGACGACGGCCTGGCGGCCATCGGTCTTGAGCGCGACGTTGCCCAAGGTCAGCGTCGGCCCGTCGGGGCCGGGTGAGCGGCGCAGCAGGGCCTGCAGGCGGGCTATAAGCTCGTCCGTCGAGAACGGCTTCACCATGTAGTCGCTGGCGCCCTTGTTGAGGCCGCCGACCCGGTCGTCCAGTCCGCCGCGCGCCGACAGGATGAGGACCGGCGTCTGGTCGCGCCGCCGGCGCATCTGGTCGAGCAGGGTGAGTCCGTCGGCGTCGGGCAGGCCGAGATCGAGCACCACGGCGGCATACTGCACCGTACGCAACGAGGCCTCGGCATCGGCGACGGTCTGTACAGCGTCGACATCGAGGCCGGCCCGGGCCAACGCTTTCGTCATGAGGGCGACGAGATCGTCGTTGTCCTCGACCACCAACACCCGCATCTGTCCTGAAACTCCGCGTTCCCTTGCTCGGCCGATCGTAAGTCGCCGGGCCCGGCGCGTCGAGATTGCGGTCAGGAACGTGTAATCTGCCGGTGTATAGTGCCGCCATGAAGCAGCTCCGGATTCCCGCGGTTTACATGCGCGGCGGCACCAGCAAGGGCGTGTTCTTCCTGGCCGACGACCTGCCATCGGACCCTGCGGCACGCGACCGCATCCTGATGCGCGTGATCGGCAGCCCCGACCGCTACGGCAAGCACACCGACGGCATGGGCGGGGCGACCTCGAGCACCAGCAAGGTCGTCATCCTGTCCAAGTCCAGGCGCGCGGGCTGCGATGTCGACTATCTGTTCGGCCAGGTCGCCATCGACAAGCCCCTGGTCGACTGGTCGGGCAACTGCGGCAACCTCAGTGCCGCGGTCGGGCCGTTCGCCATCAGCACGGGCCTGGTCGACGCGCCGGCCGACGGCACCGCGACGGTCAACATCTGGCAGGCCAACATCAAGAAGAAGATCGTGAACCACGTGCCGATGAGCGACGGCGAGGTCTTGGAGCTGGGCGACTTCCAGCTCGACGGCGTGGCCTTCCCGGCCGCCGAGGTCCAGCTGGAATTCCTCGACCCGGCCGACGATGAAGGCGGCGAGGGCGGTCCGACGTTCCCCACCGGCAACCACATCGACGTCCTCGACGTGCCCGGGCTGGGCAAGGTCGAGGCGACCCTGATCAATGCCGGCAATCCCACCGTGTTCGTCGACGCCGCGCGGCTTGGCCTTACGGGCACCGAGCTGCAGGGCGACGTCAACGGCGACAAGGCCCTGCTGGCGCGCGTCGAGCACGTGCGCGCGCTGGGCGCGGTCGCCATGGGCGTCGCCGCGACACCGGAGGAGGCGAC
Source organism: Reyranella sp. (assembly GCA_035296945.1). Taxonomy (GTDB): domain Bacteria; phylum Pseudomonadota; class Alphaproteobacteria; order Reyranellales; family Reyranellaceae; genus Reyranella. The sequence continues at coordinate 3,256 of DATGZZ010000849.1, read as the reverse complement.
CACCAAGCGCCAGCACACGCCCAAGCTTTCCTTCGTCGCCAAGCCTGCAGGCTACACGGCGTCCGACGGCCGCACCGTCGAGGCGGGCGCGATCGACTTGCTGGCGCGCATCTTCTCCATGGGCGTGCTGCATCACGCCATGACCGGCACCGGCGCGGTCGCCGTCGCTGCCGCCGCGGCGATCCCCGGCACCATCGTGCATCGCGTGGCGCCGGTCGGGCCCGACGGTCGCGTGCGCTTCGGCCATCCCTCCGGCACCCTGAAGGTCGGCGCCGAGGTCGAGAAGGACGGCAATCGCTGGGCGGTGAAGAAAGTGATGATGAGCCGTTCCGCGCGTCGGCTCATGGAGGGCTGGGTGCGGGTGCCATCCGTGTGATACGACCTTGGCGATGTTCGACGGCAACCGTGTCACGGCGCACACGCGCTCGCGCTATCCCATCTTCCAGTCGCCGATGACCTGGATCGCCCGCGCGCCGCTGGTGTCGGCGGTCTCGGCCGCGGGCGGCATGGGGCTGCTGGAGAACTCCATCCGCGACCTCTCGGTCACCCAGCGCGAGTTTTTGGCCATTCGTGCGGCGACCAATCAGCCGTTCGGTGTCAACCTGCCGGTGCGTTACCTGCAGATGGATCCCAAGGAGGAGCGCGCCATCATCGACTGGCTGCTGGGCCAGGGCATCCATTTCGTGACGACGTCGGCCGGCGATCCGACGCGCTACACCAGGATGCTCAAGGACGCCGGCGTCATCGTCTATCACGCGACGGCGACCCTGCGCGGCGCCATCAAGGCGGTCGATGCCGGTGTCGATGGCTTGATCGTCGAGGGCGCGGAGAGTGCTGGCCTGCGCAATCCCGAGGAGGTCCACACCTTCGCCCTGCTGCAGGCGGTTCGTGAGAAGGTCGACGTGCCCATCGTGGCGGCGGGCGGCATCGTCGACGGCCGCGGCATGGCGGCGGCCTTTGCGCTCGGCGCCGAAGGCGTCACCATGGGCACGCGCTTCGTCGCCTCGTTCGAGAGCCCGGTGCATCTGAACTACAAGCAGGCGATCGTGGCCGCGCCCATCACCGGCACGGCGCTGACCGACAATCCGCCGCGCGCCCGCTCGCGCGGCCTGCGCACGCCCTACGCCACCGAGGTCGCCGAAGGAAAACGCGAACGCCTGCCGCGCAACGCCACGCTCGACATGCTCTACGTCAACGGCGACGTCGACAACACCTCGGGCGCCGCCGGCGAAAGCGCCGGCCTGATCCACGAGCTGAAGTCGGTGCGCCAGATCGTCGACGACACGATCGAAAGCTTCTGGCGCGAGATCGACCGGCTGGCGCGGCTCAGGCCTTCACGCCCGTCAGCTCCAGGCTGAGCGCCCTGAGCTTGCGCCGCGCCTCGGCGTCATAGGCCTGCGGGTTGGCGCGGGCCTCGTTCATGACGTTGAAGTAGCGCCCGCTCTTGCCCTCGATCATGGGCGACACGGCGAGCTGCAGGATCGCCTCGGCCCCGGTTTCGACCTTGCTCATGGGCGACACGCCGGCGCGGCGCACCATCGTGGTGTTCATGTAGGTCGAGGGATGCAGGGCGTTGACGATCACGCCCGAGCCCTCGAGCTCGTGGGCGAGGTCGACGGTGAACAGGATCTGCGCCAGCTTGCTCTGGCAGTAGGCGGCGATGCCGCTGTACTGGCGGGCGAGCATGACGTCCGAGAAGTCGATGGCCTGCTGCCCGGCCGACGACACGTTGACGATCCTCGCCGGCGCCGACGCCTTGATCAGCGGCAGGAGCTCGTAGGTCAGCAGGAAGCCCGCGAGATAGTTCACCGCGAAACGCAGCTCATGACCATCGGCGCTGGTCTGCCGACCGTTGCCCGCCGTGCCAATGCCGGCGTTGTTGATCAGAAGCGCGAGCCCGTCGGTCGTCTTGCGCACCTCGCCGGCGAGGCGGCGGACCTCCGACAGAGACGCCAGGTCGGCCTGCAGGAAGCTGGCGCTGCCGCCGCCATCCTCGATCTCGCGCACCAGCGCCTCGCCGCGCTTGGCGTCGCGGCCGTGCACCAGCACGCGCCAGCCGTCCTTGCCCAGCGCTGCCGCCACCACGCGGCCGACACCGTCGGTTGCCCCGGTGACCAGGGCGGTTCGTCCTTTTCCGTTCGTCATGCCAGGATCATAGGCCTTATCCTGAGCAGGAACGTCAATCATGACCAGGAACAGCCCGACCCTCTATCTCCTGTGCGGCAAGATCGCCGCCGGCAAGTCGACCTTGGCGCGCCAGCTTGCCGCTCGGCCGGCGACGCTGCTGATCAGCGAGGATCACTGGACGTCGACCCTGTTCGCCGGGGACCTGAAGACGATCGACGACTACGGCCGACTCTCGGTGCGGCTGCGTGCCGCCATGGCACCGCACATCGTCGATATCCTGCGGCAGGGCCTGTCCGTGGTGCTCGACTTCCAGGCCAATACCGTCCGCGTCCGCAGCTGGATGCGTTCGCTGATCGCCGAGGCCGGCGTGGCGCATGAGCTTCATGTGCTCGATGTGCCGGACGAGGTCTGCAGGCAGAGGCTGCGTGCCCGCAATGCCGGCGGCGAGCACCAGTTCCAGGTGAGCGACGCGGAATACGAGCAGTTCACCGCCCACTTCGCGCCGCCAGGGGCGGAAGAGGGCTTCAACGTCATCGTCCACAAGGCCTGACCGGGCAGAGCAGCCGTTTTCGTGCTATAGTTCAGTCCCCCTTGGAAGAAAGAACAATAAGATGACGCTCTTCGAGGAACTGAACAGGGTGGCGATGCGGACCGCCCCCTACGAGGCTCCGCCTGTCTGTCCTTGGTGCGGCATCGGCCATCTGGCCCTGATCGAGGAAACCCCCGACCCCAACTTCGGCGCCTTGGGCGTCAGCAGCCGGATCTTGCGCTGCGACGCACCGGCCTGCGCCAGGCTCACCGAGGCCTGACCCAGAGGGCGGTCAGTCGAGGGGCGGCCGCTTGCCCGCCCACGGCCGCGCCGCCTCGAACGCCGCCGACATCTGCAGCACGCCGAGATCGTCGAACCGCCGGCCGACGATCTGCAGGCCGACCGGCAATCCGTCCCTGGTGAAGCCGCAGGGCACCGATGCCGCCGGATTCTGCGACAGGTTGAAGGGATAGGAGAACTCGGCCCACGACAGCCAGTCCCAAGGATGCTGCGGCCAGTGTTCGGGCTGCAGCCGCTCGGCCGGGAAGGCCGCGACCGACACCGCGGGCGTCAGCAGGAAATCCCAGTCGTCGAAGAAGT
>DATGZZ010000848.1:0-15386 GCA_035296945.1 Reyranella sp. | reverse complement strand
AACAGGCTTTTCATGATCGTGCGCCTTCGCCGCGCGATTGATGCGTGTCCTCGAATGCCGCTCTAGTTGTGAGCTTTCAATAGGTTGTCCATTCGGCTCGGTCCGAGGAAGCTGAGGTTGTCGAGACTTCAACTTGTCCTTGGGGGAGCCGAATGGACATCCATAAGAATGCCCGCCTCACGCCGCTCGGTCGAGAGCATATGGTCAGCCTGGTTGTCAGCGGGCAAACGCCGAAGGCAGTCGGTGAAGCCGTAGGCGTTTGCCCACGCACGGTGCGCAAATGGGTCGGTCGCTATCAAAGCGAAGGCCTGGCCGGTCTGCAGGACCGCAGCTCACGGCCGCACCGCCTGCACCGACCGACGGCGCAGGCCGTCGTCGATCGCATCGAAGCCCTTCGTCGTCAGCGCCTGACCGGCCAGGCCCTCGCCGCCGAAACCGGGGTCTCGGCGGCCACCGTCAGCCGCATCCTCAAGCGGCTCGGCCTCAACCGGCTGAGCGCCCTGGAGCCGGCTGAGCCGCCGCGCCGTTACCAGCGCGATCGGCCTGGCGAGCTCATCCACATCGACATCAAAAAGCTCGGCAAGTTCAACAAGATAGGCCACCGCATCACCGGCGACCGCACAGGCCAGAGCAACAACCGCGGCGTCGGCTGGGAGTTCGTCCATGTCTGCATCGACGATGCCTCGCGCATCGCCTTCAGCCGAGTGATGAAGACCGAGCGCAAGGGCTGCGCCATCGCCTTCCTCAAGGCTGCCGTCGCCTACTATGCAAGCCTCGGCATCACCGTCGAGCGCGTCATGACCGACAACGGCTCCTGCTACAAAGCCTTCGCCTTCCGACGCGCCTGCAAGCGGCTCGGCCTGCGCCACATCCGCACCAGACCCTACACCCCTCAGACAAACGGCAAAGCCGAACGCTTCATCCAGACCGCCCTGCGCGAATGGGCCTATGCCAAGGCCTATGACACTTCACGTCAGCGGGCCGCCGAGCTGCCTCACTGGATCCATCGATACAACTGGCACCGACCTCATGGCAGTATCGGATCCGTGCCACCCATCAGCAAACTCGGCCTAGCCGGGAATAACCTGTTGAGGCTCCACAGCTAGCTGCGGCACTCGTGCCGGCGCATCGTTCGTGCCGATGGACCGCAACCGCCTGCCTTCCCTGCCATAGCTAGGCATACTTGTCGGCCAGCTTGAGGTAGGCGCGCGCGCGCTCTTCGAGACTCAGTCGCTGCAGGATCATCTCGCGCGGCGTGAATGTGCCGGCTTCCACGCCTTGCCAGAAGGCTTCGAAGCCGGCAGCGAGACCGCTCGCATAGGAGAATTTGGCGCCGCAGCGCTTGTCCCAGTACGGCATCGAGGAGACCGGCCCGAACTGCACGTGGTGCGGCGCATATCTCGGGTCCTGCCATTGTCCGCCCTCGTCCCAGACGAAGAGCGGCACGCCCGACGCCATCACTTGTTGGGCGGCAATGCCCTGGGTCTCGTGCCGGCTGAGGTAGACCATCGAGCGGACGCGACGGCTGAGGTCGAACAGCTCCTCTTCCCGGTAACTGCCATAGCGCAGCACCTTGACGTTCAACCGGCGTCGCCGCAGCTCGGCCAGCAGCGGCTCCAGCAACGTGCGCTGATGATGTTCGCGCTGCCAGAAGATCTTGTCATAGATCAACACGTCGATGGTCCGCGACATGGCCGGATCCGGTTGCCAGCGTTCGGTGTCGATGCCGACCGGCCACACCGACACTCTGCCGGGCCAGACCTCGGCGAACATGTCCCTCACCCAGTCGCTCGGCACCAGGACCTGGCGGATCGGCCGGCGCCTGGGCAGCTCGGGATCGTCGTTGGGATGACTGTAGATCGACGTGCCGAACAGGATCGGCGTCTCCGTCGGGATCTTGGCCAGCACCTGCGGCTTGCCGATGACGCAGGCAAGCTCGGACGGATTTCGTCTTATGTGCCGATAGTCGTTGACGCGATAAGCGGCGCCCAGTCGATCGAGGCCGGCCCGCAGATTGAGAAAGACCCGCATCGCCCCGCCCGGCTGATCCGGTCCGCGCACCAGCTGCCTGATCAGCCGCCGCGGATGGCGATCAAAGGGAATCCAGCGGTCGGGGTCGGGTTCCTCATAGAACAGGTTCAACGGACGGTCCGGGCTCATCGGCGAAATGCTGCCGCCTTTACCGGGCCGTCGCCATCACGAAAGCTGCGGATGACCAATGGCCGCACGGCCCTTCAGCCAGTTCAGGACGGTGGGGAAGACGAACCGCGCCAGCAGCATGTAGACGAGGAAGAACATGACCGTGGCGCCGACGATCTTGGGCAGCGACATCTCCACGCCGTTGTGCGCCACGCTGAACACGAATCCCACGACGATCCCCTCGCGCAGGATCCAGGGCACTTTCAGCATCAGGAAGTAGCGGATGACCAGACCATATATCAGGCCGAGCACGAACAGACTGCCAAGCATGCCGGGGAAGCCGAAATCGACGAAATTCTCCGCCATGTAGCCGACGCTGATCGACGTGCCGAGCCTCATCTGCTCCGAAGAATCGCCGCGCGCCAGCCGGATATAGACCTCGGTGTCCGACAGCGCCGGCTTGTTGGGGAACAGGAAGCGCGGCTTGACCACGTGCTCGATAGCGTCCTGCCACTGGCGCACGAAGACCGGCTCGGGCGACGTCTCCTGCACGCCGATCACCGAGCCGAAGATGTCGGTGTAGGCAAGCCGTACCACCAGCGCGTACGAGGCGAGATTCCAGTCGATCGCATCAGGCGTGAGCAGGCGATTGCCGAGGTATCCGAAGCGATCATCGATAGCGATCTTGACGTTCTGGGAATCCGACGATTGCGTGGCGTATTCACGGTATTCCGCCTTCACCGAAGTCCAGAACAGCGCCAGGAAAATCAGGAAGCCGGCGCAGCCAAGACCGGCCGCCACGGTCGTTCCCTTGAGCGGCACGCGCGACGCCAGAGCCGCCATCGCCAGATAGATGAACACGCCACGGAAGTCCGACAGCAGGCCGGTGAAGCCAAGGACGATTTCGAGGACGACAGCGCCCCATAGCAGATTGGTGCTGCGCCCCGTCGTCATCACGGTGGTGAACAACATGAAGAGCACGATGATCTTCAGGCGCGACACGGCATCGAGCGGCTGGTCGAGGGCCGGCACGAAGGCGGCCGCGTACCGGCAGGCGACGGCCAGGAACAGCATCCCGACATAGAGCGCGAAGAGATCGAGCGGCCGCCATTCGAAATGCGCCGTGCGGTCCTGGACCGTCGGTGGCTTGACGTTGCCCAGCACCATGCGGATGGCCAGCGCCATCGCCACCAGGCCAGCCAGCATGTACCAGTAGGCGCGGGCCACGTTCGGTCCGTAGAGACCGCTGCCCATCGCTTCGTTGTCGATGATGGACTGCAAGACACGGGTGAAGATCTGCAGCCATTGCCAGATGAAGAGATATACGACCGCGACCGGCATGCCGGGCCGGGCGATGATCTGCAGGATCAACCACGGCACGGCCGCGCCGACGGCCAGCGCCAGCGGATCCTGCGAGAACGGCGCAAAAAACATCAGCCCGACGGCGATGTAGAAAAACGCGCGTTTCAGACCGTTGAGGTCCAGCACGGCTGCCGGAGCCGCCGCCCGAACCGCGAGGGGCATTTGACGGTAATTCATCGTCCTGAGATGGCGTGTCGAAGCGCGTGTCCGGCGGGAACCTCGGTCATTGTAGCTGACCGTCGGCGGCAAGAGTAGTCGCCGCGTCGACGATGGCTCCTGCTGCCTGCGCGGGCGAGTACAGCGCCATCTTGGCGGCAAGGTGGCGACGCGTCTGCCCAGGATCGAACGACAGGACGTTCCTGATGGCGGCGCTGAGCGCCGCCGTGTCGCCGAACGGGAACATTGCGCCGGTTCGTCCGGGATCGATCAGATCAGGTCCGCAGCCGACGGCATCGGATACAACGCCAGGAATTCCGCATGCCATCGCCTCATTGACGACCAGTCCCCAAGTCTCCTGGCCGTCCGACGGCAGGACCAGCAGGTCGGCGGAGGCGTAGACGGCGGGCAGTTCGCTTTGATTCACGAAGCCCATGAAATCAGCATGAACCGACGACGCCGCTGCAATTTTGCGAAGCTCGGCCTCGAGCTCACCCGCGCCTGCGAATGCAATTTGTACGGCCTCGTCGCCCAGCCGTGCGACAGCGTGCAGCAGGTCGGCGGGATGCTTTCGGCCGATCAGCTTGCCGACGAACAGCACACGCCGACGGCCTTCGACGCGGCGAATGCCGCTGCTGGCGGCGGCGAAAGCGTCGTTGTCGACGCAGTGCGGTGAGAAGAACAGGCGCTCGGCCGGCACGCCGTAATGCAGCAGGTACTCACGGTTCCTCTGCCCGACATAGAGGAAACCGTCGAAGCGTCGCAGCAGGTGTGAGAATGCCAGCGCCTTTGCGATTCGGACGATGCTTTTGCGCTGGCTGCCGAGTTGCGAATCGCCGCGCGCCAGCACCGGCACGCCGAGGCGCCGGCACGCCCGGACGGCCTGCCAGTAGGAGCGCAGCGCCCAGCCCGGCACGACGAAGGCGTCGAACTTGCCGCGCGTGATCTCGTCGGCGATGCCCGGCGTGTCGCAGCCGGCGAAGCGGTCGGTCGAGGGCTGGCGCGCGACATTGACGAGAAAGCGATTGTCGTAGCCTGACAGAAGGTCGACGTCCCAGTCGAAGGCCACGCCGAAGCCCGCGCGTGCCTGCTGCTCCGGCGTCTGCCGATGGGCGAAGAATACCGTGAGATCGCAGCGCCTGGCGAGCTCGCGGAAGATCGGCGCGTAGTACTGGATCGGATGGCTGACCAGGAAGCCGATGCGCTTGGCCATGTCAGCCTCGCCCCGCTTGCGCCCGTTCGCAGGCGAGATCGAGCGCGGCAGCAAGCGCGCGCGTCGAGCCGCGGGCCGAGTAGGCGTCGAACGCCGTGCGGTCGACGGTGTCGGCGTCGTGACTCGTATCGGCCATGAACGCATGCAGCGCGCCGGCCACCTCGCCTGCGCCGGGCAGCGCCGTCTCGGTCAGGGTGACGACGCTGCCGGCAGCCATCGAACGGAGCATGTCCACCGCGGTGCTGTCCTTGTGCAGCATGGCGAAGACCGGGCGGCGCGACAGCATGGCCTGGAACACCTTCGAAGGCGTGTAGTGCGCGTCGGTCGAGCCCAGCACCAGGACGCCATCGCTCCTGGTCAGATGGTTGAGGGCGTCGACATAGCCGATGCGATGCGGGTGCTCGTCGACCATGTCGTCGACGCCCATCTGCTGCGCCCGCGGTCGCACCTGGTGGCCGCGCGGGTCGTCCGGCGAGCTGCCGGTGCCGACTAAATGAACTTTTAGCCGGCTGGCCGCGTCGGGCGATCGCACCTTCAGCTCCCGAAGACCGGCCAGGAAGCAGTCGAGCACCGCAATGCCTGCCGGCAGCAGCGCCCCGGCATAGATCATGTGGAAGCGGCCATCGCCCGGCTCGAACAGGAACGGCGGGCGATCGAGCTCGCGCACGAGCTTATAATCCTCCGGCGCGATGCCCATCGGCATGCAGGCGATCACGGCATGCTCGGCGACCTCGGGGTTGCGCTCGAGCATGCCCGCCACGTAGCCCGGTGCCATGCCCGTGATCAGGCTCGCCCCGCGCACCGACCATGGCTCGAGGATCGACGACAGGTGGTAGGAGGCCCAGGCGCGACTCAGCGGCACCTCGATGCCGGGCCAACGGTTCACCCACGGATCCTGGTAGTCGATGCCGAACGGCACGCCGTGGCGGCGATGGACCAGGCGGCCGACCGGCGCCAGGAAATTCGACGGGATGGTCACCAGCACGAAATCGATCTCACGCTTTGCCGCGAGATCGGCCAGCACACGATAGCATCCCCAGAGGGCGCGCACGCCGATGTCGCCGACCAGGCGGATCGGCCGGGTCGGCAGTGTCGGCGCATGGATCACCCGCAGCGCGGGCGCCACCAGCCGCTCGAGATCGGGATCGGGCCGCTCCTCGTAGCGCGCGGGATCGCCGGTGACGACGATCGGCTCCCAGCCGAACTCCGGCAGATGGCGCGACCACAGGCGCGCCCGGTGCGCGCCGACGAGGTTGCTGGGCGCGAAATGGCCGCTCACCAGGGCGACCCGCCTCATCGTCGCTCCGCCAGCGCCGCACGCGCGCGCTCGTAGAGATCGTAGTAGCGAGAGACCACGACCTCGGGGGCGTACTCCTGCTCGGCGCGGCGCCGGCAGCCGGCGCGGTCGATGCTGCCGAGCTTGCCCACCGCCTCGCAGCCCTCGTCGATCGACTTGATGAGGAAGCCATCGACGCCCTGGCGCACGATCTCCGGCAGCGAGCCGCGCGGACAGGAGATCACCGGCGTGCCGCAGGCCAGCGCCTCGGCGAAAACGATGCCGAACGGCTCGTCCCACTGGATGGGCACGACCATGGCGCGCGCCTCGCCCAGCACCATGTTCTTCCGGGCATCGTCGACCGGGCCGACATACTCGATGCCGTCGCGGCCGAGCCATGGCGCGATCTCTTTCCTCCAGTAGTCGCCCTCGGCGCCGGATTCGGCGTGGTTGCCGGCAATGACCAGCCGATGGCCGGTGCGGCGCGCGATCTCGATCGCCCAGTGCGCACCCTTGATGCTCTCGACGCGGCTCAGGAAGCAGAGCGGTGCATCGGGCGCGACCGTCGGGCTGAACTTCAGCGCATCGATCTCGAAGAAATTGGGGATGCCCTGCCAGTCGCCGCCGGCGCGCCGGCCGCAGGCGGCGATGTAGTCGCTGCAGCCGGTGAAGCGCAGCACCTGCGGCGCGGCGAGCTTCACGGCGAGGCCCACGGTGCGCAGCGTCGGATCGCGCTGGAAGGTCATGACGATCGGGATCGACCCGCGCAGCAGCGGCGCCAGGTAGGCAAGCCGCGAGAAGCTGTGGATCATGTCCGGCCGGAAGGCGCGCACCGCCCGCCACAGCGCCCAGGTGTTGGCGAGCGTGTCGGATCGCGACAGCGAGCTCGCGCCGGGCCACGGGTAGAAGGCATCGGCTTCGCATTGCGAGCCGGGCTTGGCGACCAGGCAGACCTGATGGCCGCGTGCGCGCAAGCGGCGCACCAGCCCGTCGACGATGCGTTCGATGCCGCCGTAGAGCCTGGGCGGCACCTCGATCTCGGGATCGGCGGTGATCAGAATGCGCATCAGCGACGCGCCTCCATGAACAGCGAGTAAGGCCGATGCTGCTCGCGATCGATCGGACCCTCCGGGAAACGGCCCTCGCGCCAGCCGACCTGCTCGATGTCGGCGAAGCCCGCCTGCTCGAGCGTGCGCCGCAGGTATTCAGCGTCGAAGCCGCCATAGTGCTCGCCGTCCTGCACGAAGACGTGGTTCAGCGCCTCCATCTTGGTGGCGAAGACCGATTGCGGCAGCTCGCCGCCGCAGCCGATCTCGTTCAGCATCGTCCAGTCGTCGGCCAGGTAGGCTTCAACGTACTTGCGCATGTCCGGAACGATGATGCGCAGTACGCCACCGGGCTCCAGGCAGCGCCGGCATTCGCCGAGGAAGCGCGGCCGCTCGGTCGCGGGCTCGAGGTGCTCGAAGTAGTGTTCGACGTGGATGCCGCGCGCCGCGCCGTCGCCGAGCGGCAGTCCGCGCCGGCAATCGACGCGCATGGTCACGCCGGGCCCGGGAAAAAGATCGAGATTGACCCAACCGTCCTGCCCGAACGGCCCGCAGCCGACATTGACCAGCACGCCGGTCCGCTGCCGCAGCGCGCGCTGCTGGGCGATACGACCGGGAAGGATGCGGTTGAGCAAACGCACCGTCACGGCATTCAGCTCGACGCGAAACGTGCGGAACACCCACGGATTGACCGGCAGCCGCGGAACCAGCCAGGCGCCCAGGCGCTGCTTCAGCGTCGTCATGGCGACGCCTGCTGCCTGGACGCGAAAGCCCGCGCCACGGAGCCGAGCAGCGCCGCTTTCTCGACCTCCCAGTTGTAGCGCTCGCGGCCGAGCCGCCAGGCGCTGGTCGACGCCTCGGCGCGCGCCGCCGGCGAGCCCGCCAGATCGTCGAGCGTCGCCGCCATGGCCGCGGGATCGGCGAGCGAGACCAGGCGCTGGGCGGCGCCGAGGTCCGGCGCGAGCGCGCGCTGCGCCGGCGTGTCGCTCAGCAACACCGGCACGCCGGCCAGCAGATAGGTGAAGATCTTGTTGGTAAGGCAGACGCGGCGGTTCTCGCTGACGTCGGTCTCGAGCGACAGGCCGATGTCATAGGACGCGGCCAGCCTCACCATCTCCTCGGGCGGCGCGATCGGCAGCAGATTGACCCGCTCGCCGATGCCGAGCCCGCGTGCCAGCTCGACCAGCCGCTCGCCGTGGCCCCACCGGTTGCCACCGCGGACGTCGAGGGTAACGCGCGTCGTGGTGCGCGCCATTGACTGGATGAACGATTGCAGGCCGCGGTCGAGGCCGATGGTCTGGGAGAACCAGTAGGCCTTCAATGTGTCGGGCGCTGCCGGCGGGTGCGGTTGCGTCGGTGCCATCGCCAGCGGAAAGACATTGAGCACCGTCGTCGGCTCGACGCGGCATTGCGCGGCATAGGCCTTGGCGATCAGCGGCGCGGCGGCGGTGACGTGCTGGCACGCCGGCAGCAACGCGCCCTCGATGGTGCGCACCATGCTCATGTCGAACGGCGTGCCTTCGCCGGCATGGAAATCCTCGGCATCGAAGCCCAGCATGGCGCCGCGCCGTCGTGCGGCGTCGGCCGCGGCCGAGAGCCCGGCGACATAGTGCGCAATGTAGAGGTCGGCCGGGACCTCGCTCGCCGCCTGGCGCAGCGCCGAGACCGGGCCGCCATAGGCGGACGCCGCCAAACCAACAGGCACACGCAGGCCGAGACCGACCGCCGCCTTGGCCAAGCCCCTCGCTGCCCGACCGATCTGCCGTTCGCCCGCCGGACGCGCCACGCGAACGACCTTCCACGGCGCGCCGGCGTCGATCGCATCGTCGAACGGGCGCAGCGCCTCGGTGTAGTCGCAGACCACCGCAGTGACGGCATAGCCTGCCTCGTGCAGGGCGTCGGCTTCCTTCAGCACGCGCGGGTTGGACGCCAGGTTGCCCGGGCTCACGATGCAGACGGCGCCCGGCATCGCCTGCCGATCACTCCGGCCCCGGCTTCGGCTCTTGGCCAGCCGCCGGCAGCTCGGTGAACTCGACGGGACCGGCCAGCCTCATCGCCAGGGCACCGTTGCCCTTGCCCTGGCTGAAGTTGAACGGGATGGCGTCGGGACTGCAGCGCTCGACGAAGAAGCGCAGCGCGTTGTCGACGCGATGATCGGTGTCGACGTAGGTCAGGCCGGTCATCAGGTCGAAGCAGTATTCGCCCGACGCCAGCCAGTAGGGTTCCAGCACCAGGCTGCATTCGTACTGGCCGGGCTTGCCGGGCAGCGACACCTGGTTGAACACGCTGGTCGAATAGAAGCCGATTGGCAGATTGTGCTCGTCGCGCAGGACGAGCTCCAGCGACATGCCGCGCAGCCCCGACGTCTCCAACACGACCCGCAGCCTGAGCGGCGTGCCGGGCTCGTAGCGGTCGGTCGGCATGCCGCCCGCGTCGACCAGCGTGGCGGAGATCAGCGACGTCGTGTTGCCCTTGCCCCAGCTGCGGTCGGTCTTGACCTTGCGCAGCGACGTCGCGTAATGCGCCACCGCCTCGTCGATGGCGCCATCGAAGTAGACGCGGCCGGACTGGAAGACGATGGCGCGCTTGGTGAGCGCGGTGACGGCCGCCAGGTTGTGGCTGACGAACAGCACGGTGCGCCCGGCATCGGCGACCGCCGACATGCGGTCGAGGCAGCGTGCCTGGAATTCGGCGTCGCCGACCGCCAGCACCTCGTCGATCACCAGCACTTCGGATTCGAGGTGCGCGGCGACGGCGAAGGCAAGCCGGGCGTACATGCCGACCGAATAGCGCTTCACCGGCGTGTCGATGAACTTTTCCACGCCCGAGAAGTCGACGATCTCGTCGAAGCGCCGGCGCACCTCGGCTCGCGTCATGCCCAGGATGGCGCCGTTCAGGAACACGTTCTCACGGCCGGTCAGCTCGGGATGGAAGCCGGTGCCGACCTCGAGCAGGCTCGCCACCCGGCCCTTGATCGAGACCCGCCCCTCGGTCGGCTCGGTGATGCGCGACAGGACCTTGAGCAGCGTCGTCTTGCCGGCCCCGTTGTGGCCGATGATGCTGACCACCTCGCCGCGCCTGATCTCGAAATCGACGTCGCGCAGCGCCCAGAAATCCTCGACGACGTCGCCCTCGACCATGGCGCGGCCGCGCAGCATGTCGGCACCCTTGCGCAGCGCATTGCGAAAGCCGCGCGACAGTGCGTCGACGAACACCGGACCGACCTCGGTGCGGTGGCCGATGATGAATTTCTTGCCGAGCTTCTCGGCGCGGATGACGACGTCGGACATGTCAGACCATGTCGGCGAAGGCGCGTTCGCTACGGCGGAAGGACCGCGCACCCAACACCAGCATGCCGGCGATGACGACGAGGCTGACCAGAAAGCCCGGCCAGTAGATAGGGCTGTCGCCGCCCAGGATGCACCAGCGGAAGCCATCGATCACGCCGGCCATGGGATTGATGCTGTAAAGCATCTGCCAGTGCTCGGGCACGACCTTGCTGGAGAAGCCGACCGGCGAGACGTAGAGGCCGATCTGGGTGACGAAAGGGATGATGAAGCGGAAGTCGCGATATTTGACGATCAGCGAGGCCGCCCAGATCGCCGGCCCGATCGCCGCCAGCAGCGCCAGCAGGACGAAGACCGGCAACAGCAGGATCTGCCATCCGGGCACTACGCCGTACCACAGCATGAGGCCGGCCAGGATCGTGAGACTCACGAGGAAATCGATCAGCGCGACCACGACCGTCGACAGCGGCACGACCAGACGCGGGAAGTAGACCTTGGTGATCAGGTTGGCGCTGCCGATCACGCTGACCGAGGCCTCGCTCAGCACCGAGGCAAACAGCGTCCAGGGCAACAGACCCGCGAACACCATGACGGCGTAGGGTGCGCTGCCTTCCGACGGCAGCTTGGCCAGCGAGCCGAACACCACGGTGAAGACCACCATGGTCATGAACGGCCGCACGAACGCCCAGACGACGCCGATCACGGTCTGCTTGTAGCGCACCGCCACGTCGCGCCAGGCCAGGATGAAAAAGAGCTCCCGGTAGCGCCAGAGATCGATCCAGTACTGGTGGTCGGCCCGGCCCGCCTCGAGGATCAGCGGTCGGTTGTCCTGGTCGAAGGTGCTCATGCCGCACCCCTCATACGACGCGGCTGGGCCATAAGGCGAGCGAGGAGTAGGCCCGCCGCCGCCGCGAAGTGCGGCCGACGATAGGGCTCGATCGCCGCCGCGTCGACCCGGCCCTGGCCCAGGAGCCGCGCCACCGCCTCGACCAGGCCCGTCAGATCGGCCGGATCGACGAGCTCGCCGACCCGGGCGTCGGGCACGGCATCGCCGCTGCCGCCGCCGGCCCCGCCGATCACCCTGAGCCCGCAGGCGGCTGCTTCGAGATAGACGATGCCGAACCCCTCCTCCGCGCTCGGCATGACGAAGAGATCGGCCAGGCGATAGAGATCGGGCAACTCCTCGTCCGGTACGTAGCCCAGGAAGCGAACCGCGGCATCGCCGGCAAGCTCGGCGGCGCGCGCCTCCAGCCGAGCACGATCGTCGCCGTCACCCGCCACGACGTGCACCAGCCCGGGAAAGCGCGCGCGCAGCGCCGGCAGTGCCGCGAATATCAGCTCATGGCCCTTGTAGCGCTCGCTGGCCGCCAGCCGACCGACCGTCAGCAGGATCGGCCCGGCTCCGAGCATCAGGCGCTCGCGCAGCGCCGGCAATGCCGGTCCGGGGACGAAGCGCTCGTCGACCGTGTTGGGCAGAACGCGCACCCGCTCAGGCGCGAGATCGACCCAGCCGAGCAGGCGCTGGCGCGTGCCGCGGCTGACCGTGGTCACCTGGTCGGCCGCCTCGATGGCGCGGCGCACCGAGGAGCGGCGATCGTTCCAGATGTCGGTGCCGTGCGCCTGCAGCCAGTAGCGCGCGCCCAGCAGGCGCGCCAGCAGCACGGCGAGCGGCGCCATGAAGACGTGGCCGCAGAACACGACATCGACGGGACGAAAGTGCCAGGCCGTCCACAGCGAAACCAGGGAGAAGCGCAGCTTCCCGAACATCGCCGGCCGCTGGCGCACACCGTCAGGCAGCGCGATGCCCGCCGCATCGCCAAGCCGCGGCAAGACGAGGATTTCCGCACCGGCCGAGGCAAGCGCGGTGAACAGGTCGCGGTTATAGCGCGCGATACCGCCGCGCGCGCCGAAGGCGTCGCCGACCAGAGCCAGGATGCGGACGGTCATCTGGCGTCAGGCCACCACCGGCGTCGTCCAGTCGTTCCGCCACACACGCAGCGCCCAGCTGCGAGAGGCAGCGGAGAAATCCACCGCGTCCCCGGCCGGCGTGCCGGCCGCCTCGCGCAGCCAGCGGCCGACCGGCGTCACGAAGCCCGTCTTGCGTCGCTCGCGGACGGCCGCCGGCAGCGGCGGCACGGGCACGTCGGCCACCGCGTCCTTGGCGTTGACGCGGGCCAGAACGTCGCCGGGCGGCAGGGCGGCGAGGAAGAACGGATCGACGTAGGGCACGCGGATCTCCACCCCGTGCGACATGCCGGCCCAATCGGCGTCGCGCAGCAGTTGGTTGCGCATGTAGAGCGCCGTCTCGAGCGCGGCCACGCGGTCGAAGTCGCCGAGCGGCCGGGCGCCCTGCAGGGCAGCCGCGATATGGCTGAGCGGCGCCAGGCGGCGCAGGCCGTCGGCCACCAGCCCCGGGTCGATCAGCCCGTCGAGCTCCCACGGCATGTAGACGCTGCGCCGCAGAAGATAGGCGCCGGCCCAGTCGCCGCCGTACTGCAGCAGGCCCGCCGCCTTGGGATGCAGCCGGAGACCGGCATTGATCGCAGCCGAAAGACCATGCCGCACCAGCGGACCGAGCCCGGGCACGAACGACAACGGGCGCAGCCAGTGCACGCTCCGCGGCACGTCGGCGAACGATGGATAGCCGCCGAAGCACTCGTCGGCGCCGAGGCCGCTCAGCGCCACCTTGATGCCTGCCTCGTGCGCGGCCTTGGCGACGAACCAGGTGTTGATGCCGTCGATGGTCGGCAGGTCCATCGCATCGAGGATGGCCGGCAGGTCAGCCTCGAACTCGGCGCGATCGACCGTACGCACGATGTGGCGCGCGCCATAGCGCCGGGCGACCTCGGCGGCGAGCGGCGCCTCGTCGACCGCCAGGCCCTTGAACTCGGCAAAAGCCAACGTGACGGCCGACACCGATTGCGCCCCCGATTGTCCGCCCAAGGCCGCCATGGTGCCGAGCAGCGCACCCGAATCGAGACCGGCCGACAGGAACACCGCCACCGGCACGTCGGCCACCAGGTGATGACGCACCGAATCGCGCACCGCGTCCGACAGCAGCCGGCGCCCATCGCCATCGCCATGGCGGGCGCTGGCGCGCTCGGCCAGGGCCTCGGCGACGTCATAGTAGCGCTTCGGTGATTGCGGCCCGCTGGCGTCGATCGTGAGCGTGGTGCCTGCCGGCAGCGTATGGACCTCGCGCCAGACCGTGAACGGCTCGGGCACGCTGCCGAACAGGTGGAAGCCCACGATGCCGGCCGAATCGGGATCGCGGCCGATCCGGCCGCCGGCCAGCAGCGCCTTGGCCTGGGAAGCGAAGCGCACCGTCCAGCCGTCGTCGGCCCAGTAGAGTGGCTTGATGCCCAGCGCATCGCGCGCCAGCAGCAGCGTGCGCTTCTCGGCATCCCACAGGCCGAAGGCGAACATGCCGCGCAGCTTCTTCACCATGTCGGCGCCGCAGTCGGCATAGAGCTGCAGCAGCACCTCGGTGTCGGAGCCGCTGCGGAAGGCGTAGCCGCGCGTGACCAGTCCCTCGCGCAGCTCGCGGTAATTGTAGATCTCGCCGTTGAAGGTGATGGTGTAGCGGCCGCAGGCGCTGTGCATCGGCTGCGCGCCGGCCTGGCTCAAGTCGATGATCGCGAGCCGCTGATGGGCGAGCCCCGTGCGCCCGTCGCCGGAAAGCCACAGGCCGTTGCCGTCGGGGCCGCGCGCCGCCATGCGGTCGTTGATGCGCTTGAGCTCGGCGCGATCGACCGGCGGCGCGACGTCGAGATAGGCGTGGATACCGGCTATGCCGCACATCATCCTGCTCGCGAGGTCGCGGCCACTGTCAACGCGCACCGGTGCCGCGGAAAACCACGGCAAAGGTACGCAACACGATCACGAGATCAAGCCATAGCGAGCAGTGTTTCAGGTAATAGAGATCGTATTCCAGCTTCGAGCGCATCTCGTCGGGCGCGTGCGCGTAGCCCTGGTTGATCTGGGCCCATCCCGTCACGCCGGGCCGTACGATGCCGCGCAGCGCGAAGTGTTCGATGTCGCGCACATAGCCCTGCTCCAGCGACGCCGCCTCCGGCCGCGGCCCGACCCAGCTCATGTCGCCGCGCAGGATATTGAAGAGCTGCGGCAGCTCGTCGAGCCGGCACTGTCGCAGGAAACCGCCGACCCGGGTGACGCGCGGATCGACAGTCGAGGTGAAGCTCGGCCCGCTGGCGCCGTGGAACATGGTGCGGAACTTGATCATGCGGAACGGCTGGCCGCGCCGGCCGATGCGGGTCTGCACGAAGAACACCGGACCAGGACTGTCCAGCCGCACGATCGCCGCCACGACCAGCAGCACCGGCAGCAGCACCGGCAGCAGCAGCACGGTGAGACAGAGCTCGATGACACGCCGTACGACGAGGTACTGACGCGACGGCAGCAGCGCACCGAACTCGTTGGGCGTCAGCCCGCCGAGCGGCGTGCGCCCGGTCATTGTTTCGACGATGTAGCGTCGATCGAGCACCGGCACGCCCGCGATCGCGGCGTCCGCCAGGGCGGCGAGCCTTCCCTCACCGAGATCGGCGCTGAGATCGGCAACGATGGCGTCGACGCGCATGCCGCGGCCCTGCACATCGTCGAAATCGAGCCATCGGCAGGTCGCAAGCACCGGCATGGCAGCGATGGAAGAGTGCGGCATCACCGCATAGTTGCGGATCAGGTAACGCGAGCGCAGCTGCGCCACGCCCGCCATCCAGAGCAGCGTCAGGATGCCCGAACCGAAGAATTGGACGCGCGAATAATCGATGCGCAGCAACAGCAGGATGGCGGCGATCAGGGCGTAGGTGAGAACGGCGACCGGTGCCACGTAACCGATGTTGCCCTGCAGGGTGGCGCGCGGGAAGGCGTCGAGCCTGCGGCCGCAGTAC
>DATGZZ010000847.1:0-4242 GCA_035296945.1 Reyranella sp. | reverse complement strand
GAGCCAATCGGCGCTGCGCTCGCTCGAGCGCCTGCATGTCGAGGTGCGCCTGGGCAAGCCCGTGTCGGAGTGCGACGAGATGGGCGTCACCATCGACGACGAACGCCTGGAGGCCGCGACCATCATCTGGGCGGCGGGAGTGGCTTCCTCGTCGGCCGCGAAGTGGCTGGGCGTCGAGAAGGATCGCGTCGGCCGCGTCGTCGTCGGCTCCGACCTTGCCGTGTCCGGTCATCCCGAGATCTTCGTCATCGGCGACACGGCGCACGCCCCTGGCCCGAACGGCCAGCCCCTGCCCGGATTGGCACCGGTGGCCAAGCAGCAGGGCGCCTATGTTGCGCGCGCCTTACGGGCGCGCATCGCCGGCCGCACCGCACCCGGACCTTTCCGCTATCGCAACTACGGCGCCATGGCGACCATCGGCCGGCGTGCCGCGGTCGCCGATTTCGGATGGCTGAAGGTCGACGGCACCCTGGCCTGGCTGCTGTGGGGCCTGATCCACGTCACCTTCCTGATCGGCTTTCGTAACCGCTTCGTCGTCCTGTTCGATTGGCTGTGGTCCTATGCAACTTTCCAGTCGGGCGCGCGCCTGATCACGGGCCCCGGCTCGCACTGACGCGCCACGATTGCGTCCGTGGTGGAAAATGTCGATCATCCGTCCAGTCTCTGGAGAGTACCGAATGAAAGTCACGTTCGTTGCCAGCTTCATCGCGACGGCATTGTCGGTGTCGATGGCCCTGGCCCAGCAGCAGCCGCCGCCGGCGACCCAGGCGCCCGCGTCGCCGCCCGATCTAGGCCTCAAGGTCGAAGTCGAGCCGGCCGCCATGGTGCTGGTGAAAGCCATGGCCGACAAGCTCGCCGCCGCCAAGTCGATGAGCTTCACGGCGCTCACGACCTTCGAGAGTCCCGATCGCACCGGCCTGCCGCTGGCCTACACCAGCCTGTCGCAAGTCACCATGCAGCGCCCCGACAAGCTCAAGGTGATCACGCCGGGCGACGGGCCGCGCACGGAGTTCTACTACGATGGCAAGACGGTGCAGGCCTACGAGCCGTCGACCAAGCAGCTGGCCTCGGTCGACGCACCCAACACGACGGATGCCATGCTGCGCGCGGCCTTCCAGCGGGCGGCGATCTACTTCCCCTTCACCGACCTCGTCGTCAGCGATCCGATGACGGCGATCGGGGAGAACCTGCGCGTCGCCTTCGTCGTCGGCAAGTCGACGGTGGTGGGCGGCGTTCCGACCGACATCGTCGTCCTGGTGGGCAAGTTCGCCCACGTCCAGCTGTGGATCGGCAGCGACGACAAGCTGCCGCGCATGGCGCTCGCGATCTTCCTCGAGGATCCGGCGCGCTACCGCCACACCGTGCAGTTCTCGGACTGGAAGATCGATCCGCCGCTGGCGGGCGATGCCTTCGCCTTCACAGCCCCTGCCGGCACGATCCGCATACCGTTCGCGCCGCCGGGCGCCACGGAAAAGGGCAAGTGAGTTTTCAGGAGAGCACGATGAACAGGAAGCTGGTTCTTCTCGCTGCAATCGCCATCGCAACGCCGCTCGCGCCGGCCGCCGCCTGGTTCCACGCCGGCGGCTGGAGCGGCGGCGGCGATCGCTCGTCGTGGTCGGCGCATAGTTGGCGTGGCGGCACCGCCTCGGGCGGCGACGGCTCGTGGAGCGCGACCGGTGCCCGCGGCGGCACGGCCAGCGGCGGCGGCGGTTCGTGGAGCGCGACCGGCTATCGCGGCGGCACCGCGAGCGGCGGCGGCGGCGCGTGGTCGGCGACGGGCGTCAACGGCAATCACTACTACGGCGGGCCGGACTACTATCACGGCGGCTACTACGGCGCCTACAATGCGCCCACCGTGGTCAATGCCTATGGCACGGGCTGCTATAATTGCGGCGGCTGGAACACCGGCGGCGCGGTGGCGGCCGGCATGCTGGCCGGCGCCGCCGTCGGCGCCGCGGCGGCCTCGAGCGCCAACAACCAGGCGGCGTACAGTGCCGGCGTCGCGGCCGGTGCCGCCTCGGCCACCATCGCGGCCAATCCGCCGGGCACGCTCTATGGCACGCTGCCGGCGGGCTGCACCTACAAGCCGGTCGGCGCCCAAGCCTACTACAGCTGCGCCGACGGCCTGTGGTTCATGCCCGCCTACGGCGCCAACGGCGTCTATTATCGCGTCGTGACTGCACCCTAGGAGTTGCCCCTCCAAGAGTTGAACGCCCGGCACCTAGGAGGCGTGCGCCGACTTGGGTAGAGTCGGCCGATGGCCGCCGACGTCACCATCCAGGCGCGATCTGCCCAAACCGGGGCTGCCCAAACCGGGGCTGCCCAGGCGCTGCGCCGGCGCAGCCCCACGTTCGGGCTGTCGTGGCGCATCCTCGCCCTGGTCGTGGCGGCGGTGATGACGGCGGAGATCGCGATCTTCCTGCCCTCGATCGCCCGCTTCCGTTCGGTCTATCTCGGCCAACTCATCGAAAGCGGCACGCTGGCCGCGCTGGCGCTCGACGCCACGCCCGACAACATGGTGACCGAGGAGGTCAAGCGCACCTTGCTCGACCACGCCCGCGTCGATGCCGTGGTGCTGATCGAGCCCAACAAGCCCAAGCGGGCGCTGATGAACATCGAGCCCAAGCCCACCATGCCGGCCTTCAACCTCACGGAGGAAGGCGCGCTGATGCTGATCTGGGATGCGCTGCGGGCGATGGCCAATGACGGGCCGCGCTACATCCGGGTCGGCGGCCAATCGATGCGCCTGCCCAACGCCATGGTGTGGATCGTGGCCGACGAGCTGCCGATGCGCATCGCCATGTACGGCTACGCCAGCCGCATCCTGGTGCTGTCGATCATCATCGCGCTGTTCACCGCCTTCCTGCTCTACCTGGCGCTGCGCTGGCTGGTGATCCGGCCCTTGCAGGGCCTGTCGGCCGACATGATCGCCTTCCGCCGCGCGCCCGAGGAGCCGGGCACCGAGCGGCCGCCGACAAAAAGACGTGACGAGATCGGCGTGGTCGACCGCGAGTTCCAGAACCTGCAGCGCGAGTTGCGCGCCTCGCTGCGCCAGAAATCGCGCCTGGCCGAGATCGGGGCGGCGACCAACAAGATCAACCACGACCTGCGCAACATGCTGTCGACGGCGCGGCTCCTGTCCGACCGGCTGGCGCGCAGCGACGACGAGCGCACGCGCGCGCTGGCGCCGACCATCCTCAACACCATCGACCGCGCGGCGCGGCTGGCAAGCGACGCCATCGAATATGTGCGCGACCAGCGCACGCCCCGGCTCGCCCCGATCGATCTCGCTGACCTGGTCGACGAGGTGGGCGTGGCCCTGCAGGAGCAGGGTGAGGACAGCAACCCCAACATCGTGCGCGACTGGATCAACGAGGTCGCCCACAACCAGCCGGCACGGGCCGACCGCGACCTGCTCTATCGCGTCTTCGTCAATCTCGGCCGCAACGCCTTCGAGGCCGGGGCGACCGCGGTGACCGTGCGTGCCCGCGCCAGCGGCGGCGACTTGGCTGTCGACGTCTGCGACAACGGCCCCGGCGTGCCGCAGGAGCTGGCCGACGGCGTCTTCCGCCCCTTCGTCACCGGCGGCCGCGCCGGCGGGGCGGGGCTCGGCCTCGCCATCGCCCGCGATCTGGTGCGTGCGCACGGCGGCGACATCGCCATCGCCGACACCGGCAAGCAGGGCACGACGTTCCGGTTCACGTTGCCGCTGTGAACCTCTTCTCCTCCCCCGTCATACGGGGGAGGGTAGGGAGGGGGAAAGCCACACAGACGATCCATGACATTTCAGATCTGAAATTTGAATCATCGCGACTGAGGCTCGCCCCCTCCCTTACCCTCCCCCGTATGACGGGGGAGGGACTCAGGAGGGCGCCTTCAGCTTCGCGATGAACTCACGAATGCGCCGCGCATTGACGCCGAGATCGGACTCGCCATCGCGACTCTTCGACCGGATGTCGACCTTGCTGCCGGTGCCGTCGGCCCGGATGCGTATGACGATGTCGTCGCGAAAGCCGAACCAGGCGCTGGTCGCCACCGCCTCGATGCGGCCCTCGGTCGGGGCGCGGGCCACGACATCCCAGCCCATCGCCATCGCCGCGTCATCGGCCTTCTTGAAAGCCACAGCCGGCGCCTCGGGCAGGATCACCGGCATGATGTCGGGATAGCCAGCGCGTTGCAGGACCGCGGCGCTGGCGCCGGGGTAGGTCGCGGGATTGGAGGCGCCGCGGCGCAGTTGCAGGG
>DATGZZ010000846.1:0-2219 GCA_035296945.1 Reyranella sp. | reverse complement strand
GGGCGATCCCGAGGACATCTACCGCACCGACGCCAAGGTGAAGGAGCTGATGCCGGGCAACACTCATCTGCACAACTGGCTCGACATGGCCCGGAAGCGCATCAAATTCCAGGGACTGCCGGCGCGCATCTGCTGGGTCGGGCTGGGCGACCGCCATCGCCTGGGCCTTGCCTTCAACGAGATGGTCGCGACGGGCGAGCTCAAGGCGCCGATCGTCATCGGCCGTGACCATCTCGACTCAGGATCGGTCGCCAGCCCCAACCGCGAGACCGAGGCGATGCGCGACGGTTCAGACGCCGTCTCCGACTGGCCGCTGCTGAACGGCCTGCTCAACTGCGCCTCGGGCGCCACCTGGGTGTCGCTGCACCATGGCGGCGGCGTCGGCATGGGCTTCTCGCAGCACGCCGGCATGGTGATCGTCTGCGACGGCACGCCGGAGGCGGCGCGCCGCATCGAGCGCGTGCTGTGGAACGACCCGGCCAGCGGCGTCATGCGCCATGCCGATGCGGGGTATGAGGATGCGATTGCGTGCGCGCGGGAGAAGGGGTTGAAGCTGCTGAACATCTGACTTGCGGAGGCCAGCGATGCGAGGCAAACGGACCGTCATGGGCAAACGCATTTGGCGCGGCCTGCTTGCCGTATCGACTCTCGCGCTCCTGGGCGGCTGCGGCTGGTTCGGTGGCGATGCGCCGACCGGCAAGGCTCGCCCTGGCGCCGATCGCCAGATCGCACCGACCGGAACGCTGCCTGCGGCCAATCCCGGCCGGCAGTCCGAGCAGACCGTCGGCCCCGCGGACGAGACTCGCGGAACCACACCGCCGATCGGTTCGGTCGTGCCCACCAAGGGCGGACAGCGGGCGCAGAAGGAAGCCGCCGACAAGGCCGCCGCCGATCGCGACGCCAAGGAACGCGAGCAGCGCAACGCGGCCGACCGCGACGCCAAGGCCAAGCAGCAGTCGGCACCGCAGACGGCGCCAACCGATTCGCCACCGGCCACTACGCCCGCGACGCCGGAGCCTGCACCCGCGCCGCCCAAGTCCTAGTCTAGGGGTGCGCTCCCGGCTAACGCTGCTTCAGCCGATCCGGCCGGTACTTTTCCATCACTGAATCGAGCTGCTCGACTGAGACGTCCAGGGCCGCGGCCAGCTCCTTCCTCTGCGCCTCAGACGGAGGCGGACCGGAGGGGCGGCGCGGCACGATTTTCTCGGCGGCTTGCTGGAAGTGCTCGGGCGTCGTGCCGAGGTCCTGGGCGATCAGGCCGATCGGCGGGCCCTTGGGCTCGTGTCGGCCAGGGCTGACGACGGCGACGAAGGTCAGGCTGCAGGCCGCGATGACCAGCAGATCCGTCAACCGATAACCGAGGCCGCGCATCCACGCTCCAATCCAGCTTCTCCGATGCTTACGGCCGGGCCGGACGATGTATCCCCGTTCAAAAGTCCTGGTTCAGATGGTCGCGCTGCGTGGTGCCGGCATATTCCCGCCGGAAGCGGCCGCGGCGCTGCAGTTCGGGCACGACCAGGTCGACGAACTCCTCGATCGCGCCGGGACAATAGATCGGCGACAGCATGAAGCCGTCGCCGCCGACCTGGTCGAAATAGGCTTCGAGCTGGTCGGCGATGTCGGTAGGCGTGCCCACCATCTGCGGCAGGCCGACGCTCTGGCCGTGGTTCTGCGCGACCTGCCGCAGGGTCAGAAGCTCGCCGGTGGCAGTGCGGTAGCGTGTCTGCATGCGCTGCAGCTTGGGCTCGGCGCGATGGGCCATGATGGTGTCGAGGGGCAAGGTCGACAGGTCGAAGTCGAGATGGCCGGACAGGATGGCGAGCCCGCCTTCCAATGGGACCAGGGCATTGTGCTCGGCCTGCTTATCCTCTGCCTCGGCCCGCGAGGCGCCGATGATCGGCTGCACGCCGAACAGCATCTTGCAGGCCGCTGGTGGGCGGCCGGCGTCGGCCACGCCGCGCTTGATGTCATCGTACAGCGCCTTGGCGCCGGCGATGTAGGGCTGGATGGCGAACACCGCGTCGGCATAGCGGGCGGCGAAGTCTCGGCCCTTGCCCGACGTGCCGGCTTGCAGGATAGCCGGTCCCATATGCGGCGAGCGCACGACGTTCAACGGGCCGCGTGACTTGAAGAAGCGGCCGTCGTGGTCGACGCGATGGACCTTGTCCGGATCGGCGAAGATGCCGGCGTCGCGGTCCATGACCACGGCGTCCGCGTCC
>DATGZZ010000845.1:0-9267 GCA_035296945.1 Reyranella sp. | reverse complement strand
GGGGAGCTGGTGCCGGTCGATCCCACCATCCTGCAAGGCTGCACGCGCGCGGGACGCGGCTACTCGATGGCCTACGACGCGGCCATCCGATCCCTGTCCTTGCGCGATGCCCGGGCCTTCTTGCGCAAGAACCTCAGCCCTTAGGTGACACGCTTCTTCTGGGCCGCGACCGAGCCCGCACATTGGTCGACCGGCAATGGCCGCAGATGCAGGTCGTAGGCATCGGCGAACTCGGCCTGCCAGGCCGTGCCGCCCTTGCGATAGAGGTAGACGAACAGCACGCAGGCGTCCGACTGGTAGCGCAGCGCCCGGGCCGGATCGTCCTTGCGGTCGAGGGCGCCCGAGCCCAGCAGGGCCGCGAGCTGGTTCTCGTCGAGGCCTTTTAAGCGGTCGAGCGCGATCGGTGAGCCGGCATTGCGCGAGCTGAACACGCCTTTTTCACCGCCGGTCAGCGAATACTGCGGCGGGCTGGAATTGCTGACGCAGCCCGTCACGAGCAGAAGAGCAGCGAAGCCCCCGAATCCCCATTTCATGGGGGGCAGTTTAGCGCGTCGGCGCCGGTGGATTAAAGGGCCGGCCGGGCAGGCTGGGCGGCTTGAGCGTTTGTGCCACATGCACCATGGCCGCCACGCCCAGCACCGGCACGATCAGGTTCAGGATCGGGATGGTGCCCAAGAACACGATGACCATGCCAGTCAGCCACAGCACGCCCGAGTTGGCGCGCCGCCAGGCTTTTACGTCGGCCGGGTCCAGCCGGCGCAGCGCCACCAGCTCGTAGTACATGCGCCCGGTCAGCCAGCCGTTGACGGCGTAGAACAGCACCGCGCCCAGGCCGGCGATGAAGATCGCCGCGATATAGAGCGGCAGCATCACGAGGTTGAGCGCCACCACGGCCACCAGGAACACCACGCCCGTCCAGATGCCGGTCCAGATCGGGATGCCGCGCGCCTTGCCGAGCTGGGGATAGTGCCGGGCTTCGACGACGTCGGCGATGTACTCCATGAAGATCGAGATCACGATGCCGAAGCTCGCCGGGAACAGCATCAGCGCCAGTACGACCACACCGGCGCCGCTTGCCCAGATGACGATCTCGTTGATCCATTTCCATTCGAAGGTGGCGAAGGATTTCAGCCCCCACCAGGCCAGCACGGCGATGCCGACCTGAAGTACCAGGCTGAGCAGCAGCGACCACCAGATGAAGACGCGCAGCTTGGGATCGCCGAGCTGCTGCACCGCCAGTTCGAAGGCGCGGATCACGTCGCCCTCCTCAAATCCTCCCCCGTCATACGGGGGAGGGTAGGGAGGGGGAAAGCCTCAGTGGTGATGTCAGAGAAGACCATGATCTGAAATCTTCGTTAGCACGACTGCGGCTCTCCCCCTCCCGGCCTCCCCCGTAAGACGGGGGAGGAGATGACCGCCTCTGAACCTACTGCGACCCCACCACCCCCGCCGCCTTCAGCTCGCCGATCTCCTTGGCCGAGAAGCCGCGCTGGCTCAGCACCTCGTCGGTGTGCTGGCCGCGCTTGGCGGCCGGGCCCTTGATGCTCTCCTTGGTGCGCGAGAAGCGCGGCGCGGGAGCGGGCTGCGGGAAGCCCGAGACGTCGACGTAGGCGCCGCGTGCCTGGGCGTGCGGATGCTTGGAAGCCTCCTTCATGGTGAGCACCGGCGCGAAGCAGATGTCGGTGCCTTCCATGATGGCGCACCACTCATCGCGCGTCTTGGTGCGGAAGATGCCGGCCAGCCGGCTCTTGAGCTGCGCCCATGCCTTGCGATCCATCTGCGCCGGCAGGTTCTCGCCTTCGAGGCCGGTCTTCTGCAGCAGCTCGGCGTAGAACTGCGGCTCGATCGAGCCGATGCAGACGAACTTGCCGTCCTTTGTCTCGTAGGTGCCGTAGAAGTGTGCGCCGCCGTCCAGCATGTTGGTCTCGCGGTCGTTGTCGTTCCACAAACCCGCACCCGCCATGCCGTAAATCCCGCCCAACAGCAGGGCCGCGCCATCTACCATGGCGGCGTCGATCACCTGGCCCTTGCCCGAGCGTTGTGCCTCGAGAAGGCCACAGACCATGCCGAAGGCTAAAAGCATGCCGCCGCCGCCGAAGTCGCCGACCAGGTTGAGCGGCGGCGTCGGCTTGTCCTTGACGCCGATCGCATGCAGCGCGCCGGTCAATGCGATGTAGTTGATGTCATGCCCGGCCGCCTTGGCGAGCGGGCCTTCCTGGCCCCAGCCGGTCATGCGGCCATAGACCAGCCTGGGATTGCGCGCGAGGCAGATGTCGGGCCCCAGGCCCAGCCGCTCGGCGACGCCGGGGCGGAACGGCTCGGTGATGCCGTCGGCCTTCTCGATCAGGCGCAGCACGACTTCCACGCCTTCCTTCTTCTGCAGGTCGACCGAGACCGAACGGCGGCTCCTGTTGTGCACGGCGAATTTCGGATCGGCCAGGCGATCCATGACATGCGCCTTGGTGCGGTCCACGCGGATCACGTCGGCGCCCATGTCGCCCAGCATCATCGAGCACATCGGGCCGGGGCCGATGCCGGCCAGCTCGACGATCGTCAGCCCGGAAAGCGGACCTGCCATGGTTTTCCTCCTGCGGAATGCGCATTTTCCTTCGACGAAGGATGTTAGCCGAAACAAGGCCTCTGTCATCCCGAGCGTAGCGGGACCTTTCCTGCGGCATTAAAGGTCCCTCGGCCTGCGGCCTCGGGATGACAGTCTTGACACTCGCGGTCTAAAGTCCGCGCCGCAGAAGGAGGAAACGAAATGAAGTGCGGCCGGTTTTTCACCTCGCTGGCGCTTGCGTCCGCCGTGATCGGCGGCGCCCTGGCCCAGCAGGCGCCGACGCCGGCCGCGGCACCTCCTGCGCCGCCTGCCAAGGAATACGACCAGCAGTTCCTGGTGGCGGGCTCGTGGTTCCACGGCGTCCATGGCCTCGCCTTCAACAAGGACGACCAGCTTTTCGCCGGCTCCGTGATCGGGCAGACCATCTATCGCGTGCAGATCGATTCGGGCGAGGTCGACCGCTTCGTCGACCCGCCGGTGGGCATGGCCGACGACATCGCCTTCGCCGAGGACGGCACGATGGCGTGGACGGCCTTCCTGCTGGGCAAGGTCTACATCCGCCGTCCCAACGGCAAGACCATCGAGGTCGCCAACGGCATGGGCGGGCCGAACTCGCTTGCCTTCGGCAAGGACGGTCGCTTGTTCGTCTCCGAGGTCTTCATCGGCGACGCGCTCTACGAGATCGACCTCAAGAACGCCGACAAGCCCGACTTCAAGCCGTTCCCGCGCACTGAGCTCCGCCGCATCGCCGAGAAGATGGGCGGGCTGAACGGCTTCGAGATCCACAAGGACGACGGCTTCCTCTACGGCCCGCTCTGGTTCAAGGGCCAGGTCGTCAAGATCAACCTCGAGACCGGCGGCATCGAAGTGATCGCCGACGGCTTCAAGATCCCGGCGGCGGCCAACATCGATCCGCAGAACCGCGACAACGTCTATGTCGTCGACACCGGCACCGGCGGGATCTGGAGCGTGAGCCTCACCAGCAAGGCCAAGAAGCTGGTCGCCTCGATGAAGCCCGGTTTGGACAACCTCGCCTTCGATTCGCGCGGCCGGCTGTTCGTCACCTCGATGACCGACAACGGTGTCTACCTGGTCGACAAGCAGACCGGGGCGCACAGGACCATCGTCGAGGGCAAGCTCGCCATTCCCGCCGATCTCGCCGTCGTCTCCGAGAATGGCAAGGACACGGTGCACGTCGCCGATGTCTTCAGCTATCGCACCGTCGACGGCCAGACCGGCGTGGTGCAGGACGTGATCCGCGTGCATGGCGAGACGCATGCCTATCCGTTCGGCATCTCGGTCGGGCCCAGGCACGTGCTGCTGACCAGCTGGTTCTCCAACACCGTCGAGAAGGTCGATCGCAAGAGCGGCAAGCTCGTGGCGAGCTTCGGCGAGTTCGCAGCTCCGGTCGATGCGCTGGAGACGGCCGACGGCACGATCTATGTCGCCGAGCTCGCGAGCTCCAACCTGGTCAAGGTCAGCGCCGACGGCAAGCAGCGCTCCACCATCGCCAAGGATCTGCGCGGGCCGGTGGCGCTCGCGCGTGGCAAGGACGACCTGGTCTATGTCACCGAGATCGCCGCCGGCGCGGTGGCCGAGATCAATGTCGCGACCGGCGCACGGCGGGTCGTGGCCGACGGCCTCGCCGGGCCCGAGGGCATCGCGGTCGGCCCCGACGGACGGCTGTTCGTGGCCGAGGTCGGCCAGAAGCGCGTGGTCGCCATCGATCCCGCGACCGGCGCCAAGACCGTGATCGCCTCCAACCTCGATATCGGCCTGCCGCCCTATCAAGGCGGACCGCCGGGCTTGGTGCCGACCGGCGTCACCGTCGGCGCCAGCGGCACGGTCTATGTCAGCTCCGACATCCGCAACGCGCTCTACAAGCTGACGCCTCCCGCGCCCTGAGCGCCAAGCGTAAGGATCCGCATGCCCGGCATTCCCTTCATCAAGGAATTCAAGTTCGACTACGGCACGGCGATGGAGGTGACGCCTCTGATCCGCCGCGTCGTCGCGCACAATCCCAGCCCCTTCACCTTCAAGGGCACCGGCACCTACATCGTCGGCCACGGCAAGGTCGCCGTTGTCGATCCCGGGCCCGACATGCAGGAGCATGTCGATGCCGTGCTGCGCGCGGTGCGCGGCGAGACGGTGACGCATATCCTGGTGACGCACACCCATATCGACCACGTACCGGCCACGCCCGCGCTCGCCAAGGCGACCGGCGCCAAGGTCTACTCCTTCGGTCCCCATCCCCGGCCGCCGGGCGACGAGAAGCCGGAGGAGGCGGGCGACCTCTCGTTTGCACCCGACATCAAACTCAGTGACGGCGACGTCATCCAGGGCGACGGCTGGAACGTCGAGGCGGTGCACACGCCCGGCCACATCTCCAACCATCTCTGCTTTGCGCTGAAGGAGGACAAGGCGCTCTTGTCGGGCGACCATGTCATGGGCTGGTCGACGGCGGTGATCTCGCCGCCCGACGGCAACATGGCCGACTACTTCGCGAGCTTGCGCAAGCTCCTGCCGCGCGACGAGACGCTCTACATCCCGACGCACGGTTCGGAGATCCGCAATCCCAATCCGTTCGTGCAGTCCTATATCGAGCATCGCCTGGGCCGCGAGGCGCAGATCATGGCGCGGCTCAAGGAAGGCCCGCAGACCATTCCGCAGATGGTGGCGAAGAACTACGCCGACACGCCGCTCCACCTGCACGCCGCCGCCGGCCGCTCGATGCTGGCCCACCTCATCCAGATGGTGAAGGACGGCCGCGTGAAGACCGAGGACGGCAAGGCGCGGATCGACAGCGTCTATCGGCTGTAAGCGACGCTGTCGTTTAAACGCACACTGTCATCCCGAGCGCAGCGAGGGACCTTTCTGTTGCCTTAAAGGTCCCTCGCTTCGCTCGGGATGACAGCGCCGCCGTCAGCTCTGTTTCGGCTCAAACCCCGGCACCCACTTGGGATGCTGCGGCAGGTCGTCGGTGATCTCGTGCCACGGCGCCTTCGACGAGGTGAAGACGTGCAGGCGCGGCCGCACGCCGGGATCGTCGTCGAACAGTCCGGCCCGGATGCTCACCGTCGCGAGATAGGGCGCCTGGCCCGGAACCATCGAGCCGCAGGTCCGGCAGAACTTGCGAAAGCTGCCCGGCGACGATTCATAGGCGTTGATGTTGTCCTCGCCGGCCAGCCAGCGAAATTTGTCCTTCTCGACATGGACGTAGGTCGCGACGCTCGCCGCCGTGAGCTTGCGGCAATTCACGCAATGACAGTGGGTCATCGACCGTGCGGCGTCGATTTCGAACCGCACGCGGCTGCAGGCGCAGCTTCCCTTGATCATCGTGGCCCTCCGTGCGGCCCGCCATCCTATGATAACGTCCGGACCGAAAGGAAACGCCCAATGGATTTAAAACTCTCCGGCAAGACTGTCCTCATCACCGGCGGCAGCCGCGGCATCGGCTTTGCCTGCGCCATGGCCTTCGCCAGCGAAGGCTGCGCCGTGCACATCGCCTCGCGTTCCAAGGAATCCCTCGAGTCGGCGCGCGACAAGATCCGCGCCCGGCACAACGTGCCGGTCGAGATCCATCCCGCCGATTTCTCCAAGGGCGACACGGTGCGCTCGGTGGTCGATGCGGTGGGTCACGCCGACATCCTGGTCAACAACGCCGGCGCCATCCCGCGCGGCGACATCTTCAGCATGACCGAGCCCAAGTGGCGCGAGGCCTGGGAGCTGAAGGTGTTCGGCTACATCAACGCCACGCGCGCCATGTTGGAGAAGATGTACGCGCGCAAGAAGGGCGCGGTGGTCAACATCATCGGCCTGGCCGGCGAGAGCTACAATTACGATTACGTCACCGGCACCATGGGCAATGCGAGCCTCATGGCCTTCACCCGCGCCGTCGGCTCCAAGAGCGTCGATCACGGCGTGCGGGTGGTGGCGATCAATCCGCCGGCCACCCGCACCGACCGCATGCTCACGCTGCTGCGCGGCCAGGCTGAGCAGAAGTTCGGCGATCCCGAGCGCTGGCCCGAGCTCACCAGGCACATGCCGTTCGGCAGAGCGGCCGAGCCCGACGAGGTCGCCGATCTCGCCGTGTTCCTGGCGTCGGATCGGGCGAGCTACATCAGCGGTGTGGTGATGACCCTGGATGGTGGGCAGGCGGCGCGACATTAGGCGATTCGTCCGGCCGGGCCGTTTGCTGTAGAAGGAAGCCTCCGTAGCGGTCCGCTGGCGCGGACGCTGCACGCTCGCGCGCATCCTTCTCGACGACCCGCGCGTTACTGCCGGAAAGGCCGGAATCATTGAAATCACTGCTGCGACGCGCCTTCGGGGGCGCGCGACCCGCTTCCCCATGGGATGATGAAGATCCCGTCCGCAGCGAGCTTTTCAGCGTCGAGCGGCTGGAGCAGCATGCCGAAAGCCTCGCTGCGAACCAGCCCATATCCCCCCGACCGGTAATCGGCAATTCGCTGGTCGAGCGTCTGGCCGACAACCAGCGTGTCTTGAAGGGCGCCTATCGCAACATCGCCAAGGCCGCCGACGAGGGCCGTGCGATCACGCCCGCCGCCGAATGGCTGCTCGACAACTACCATCTGGTCGAAAAGCAGGTCCGCGAGGTCCGCACGGACCTACCGTCTGGCTATTACCGCCAGCTCCCCAAGCTCAGCAGCGGTCCGCTGGCCGGCTACCCCCGCGTGTTCGGCGTGGCCTGGGCGTTCGTCGCCCACACCGACAGCCGGTTCGATCCGGAGGCGCTGATCCGGTTCGTGCGTGCCTACCAGACCGTCCAGCCGCTCAGCATCGGCGAGCTGTGGGCCGTGGCGATTACGCTGCGCATCGTACTGGTGGAGAACCTGCGACGCCTGGCCGTCCGCATCATGAGCCGCCGGTCGGCGCGCGAGGCGGCAGACAGCGTCGCCGACCGCCTGATGGGCGTGAACGACCGCGTCGCCGACCCGACGGCGCTCACGCCCTACCAGAGGCTTCCTTTCTCCGAGGGCTTCTTCGTTCAGCTCGTCCAGCGCCTGCGCGACCAGGATCCGGAGACGACACCCGCCGTGGGCTGGCTGCAGGAGCAGCTGAAGCGCCAGGGCACGACCGCCGATGAGATGGTGCGCCGCGAGCATCAGCTCCAGGGCGCGACCAACGTCACGGTGCGCAACATCATCACCAGCATGCGCCTGATCTCCGACGTCGATTGGGCGAAGCTGTTCGAGGCGGTGAGTCCGGTCGACGACATGCTGCGTGCCGGGAGCGACTTCGCCGCCATGGATTTCGCCACACGCAACCTCTACCGCACCGCGATCGAGCAGATCGCCCGCGGCACCGACCTTGCGGAGGTGGAGGTCGCGCGCCGCGCCCTCGAGGCCGCCGCGTCGTCGCCCGACGTGAACGGCGATGAGCGGCAGCGCGATCCTGGCTATCATCTCATCGGCGGCGGCCGGCGTGCCTTCGAGCGGTCCGTGCGGTTCCGCCCGTCCGGCCTCGCCTTGCGGCGACGCTTCGCCGCCGCAGGCATCGCGGGCTACGTCGCGAGCGTGGCCTTCACGGCCGCGGTCGTTCTCTTCCTGCCGCTGCTCGTGCTCGCGCAGGTCGGCCTCATCGGCTGGCAAGGCGTAGCGATGGTCCTGATCGGTCTTCTGCCGGCGATCGATGCCGCGCTGCTGCTGGTCAATCGGGCGATCACCGGCGGCTTCGGCGCGATGCTCCTGCCCGGCCTCGACCTCAGGGCGGGTGTGCCGCCTCAGATGCGGACCCTCGTCGCCATCCCGACATTGCTGTCGACCCGCGCGGGTGTCGACGAGCAACTCCAGCGGCTCGAAGTGCACTATCTTGCCAATCCCGGCGGCGCTGTGCATTTCGCGCTCCTGTCGGACTGGACGGACGCTGACGCGGAGACCAATCCGGGAGATGCCGACCTCGTGGCGGCGGCCGCGGCCGGCATTGTCCGGCTCAACAGCCGCTATCCGACCGCCGAAGGTGCCGATCGTTTCCTCCTGCTGCACCGGAGTCGCGCCTGGAACGAGGCGCAGGGACGCTGGATGGGATGGGAGCGCAAGCGCGGCAAGCTGCACGAGCTCAATCGCCTGCTGCGCGGCGCGACCGACACGACCTTCCTCGACACGGGTTTGCGCGCCCCGCCGACCGACATCCGATATGTCGTCACTCTCGATTCCGACACGCGACTGCCGCGCGATGCAATCCAGCGCCTGGTCGGCAAGATGGCGCACCCACTCAACCAGCCGCGTCTCGACGCCAGCGGCAACCGCGTGGTCGAAGGCTATGGCGTGCTGCAGCCGCGCGTCACGCCGTCCTTGCCGGTCGGCGTGGAAGGCTCGCTGTTCCAGAGGATCTTCTCCCGCAGCAGCGGCATCGATCCCTACTCGTCGGCGGTGTCGGACGTCTACCAGGACCTGTTCGGCGAAGGTTCCTACTCCGGCAAGGGAATCTACGACATCGACGCGTTCGAAGCCGCGCTGCGCGGCCGGGTGCCCGACAATGCGATGCTGAGCCATGATCTCTTCGAAGGTGTGTTCGCCCGCTCAGGCCTGGTGTCGGACATCGAGGTCGTCGA
The DNA here is from genome assembly GCA_035296945.1 of Reyranella sp. Taxonomy (GTDB): domain Bacteria; phylum Pseudomonadota; class Alphaproteobacteria; order Reyranellales; family Reyranellaceae; genus Reyranella. The sequence continues at coordinate 136 of DATGZZ010000845.1, read as the reverse complement.
GGAGTTCCCCGCCCGCTACGACGCCGCTGCGGCGCGCCAGCACCGGTGGGCGCGGGGCGACTGGCAGCTGTTGCCCTGGCTGCTCGGCCGCGTGAAGGGCAGCCTGACGCAGGAAGCTTCCAGCGCCGTCACGGCG
>DATGZZ010000844.1:0-4597 GCA_035296945.1 Reyranella sp. | reverse complement strand
TTGCAGGATCGGTGCACTGTGGCGCCTAGTCCGGCTTCCACCCCTTGCTGCCAAGCAAGATCCCGTGATTGCGGCCGGCGACGTTGAAGTCGTAAACGAGCAGCCGCGACCAATCGAGGGAGCGTTCCAGCTCGGCGAGTGAAGCCGCTTCGACCTTCTCATAGACCTGGATGGCGAAAAGGATCTTGCGATCAGGATATCGCTGCGCGATGCGCCCGATGATTCCGGTAATCGGCGGCTCCGTGCGCCCGAGATCGAGGCCTGCAACCTCATCCAACGCCGTACCCCACGGCGGCGCCACGAACACGATCAGCGCATGCCCCGCGGGGAGGTCGCGCCCGTCGAGGCTGGCGAGGAAGTCGCCGTGCTCGAGGACTATGCGCCGATCCAGACCAGAGATGTTGCGACTGGTGAGTGCGAACACCTGCGAATCGAGCTCGAAGGCAAGTCCTTGCGAGGACGGCACGTGACGGAGGATCCAGTAAAGCGTGTTGCAGGATCCGGCAAAGGGATCGATGACGGTAACGGGCGTACCTTTCGGCAACGATGCGGCCGCGGCTCCGACGTCGCGGCCGATACGATCGGCCAGGACGTCGCGGGTGCACTCCACGGCGGTGCGTCCCAGCAGGCGAATACCGCGCGCATGCCATTCTGCGGGCGTCATGCCGTAGAGGCTTAGATAGTCGTCGTTGGAAAAGCTGTCGGCGCCGTATCGCCTGACCTCATCCAGCGTCAGGATCTCGTTGCGCTTGGCGCCATGCAGCAGATATGCACGGTCATGACGTTCATTTGCAGCCATTTCTCACCGCTTTCAGCATCACAAAGATAATCACGACGACCATTTGCCTAGCGCATCTGCCCCTCGAGCCAGCGGCGGGCTTCATCGATCGTCTGAAAGATCTTCGCCTGTCGCGGCGCGGCGGCGAGATTGATGAACCGCTTGACGAACTCGCGGTTGGTGCGGCTCGTCACCACGAAGGCCGCCGGCCCGGCTGGCCATTTCTGATCCTTGACGTAGGCGCTCATGCGCGCGCCGATCGCCATCATCTCGGCGTCGCTGAGCCTGGCCTCCAGGGTGCTCGCGTCGAGCAGCTTGGCGTAAGGCTGGGCGTCGGCCAGGACCACGGCATCGAAATAGGCCTCGATCTCGAGCAGGGTCAGCGGCCCCTCGGCGGTCACCGTCACCAGCCGCTCGTCGTGCGAGATCGTCCAGCGCATCGGCATCGTCTAGCCGTCACTTGCAGACATTGCGCACCGCCTTCCACTCGGCATCGGTGAAGGGCGGCGTGCCGGACGACGGACGCCGCGTGGCGTTGATGCGCTCGGTGGTCGGCGGATGGCTCGACCAGATGCCGGCGACGGCGGCCGAATCCTTGGGCTCCTTGGCCAGCATCTGCTCGAAGAAGCTCGCGATGCCGTCGGCGCGGACCTCGAGCTTCTCCAGGAGTTTTACACCGGTGGCATCGGCGTCGCGCTCGAAGGCCCGGCCGTTGCGCAGCGCCAGCAGGACGTTGCCGCCCGACGCCAGCGTGCTCAGGAGATCGGAGTAACCGCCGCTCACCAGCTTGACCAGAAGCTCGATGCCGTACTGGCGCACCAGACCCTTCATCGGATGGTAATGCACGACATGGCCGATCTCGTGCGCCATCACGCCCGCCACCTGCGCGCCGTCCTTGGCCTGCTCGAAGAGGTCGGAGTAGAAGACCAGGATGCCGCCCGGCAGGGTGAAGGCGTTGACCGGCCCGCCGTCCATCACGTGCACGGCAATCTCGTGCGGATAGTCGGCCGCCTTGGCCAGCCGATTGGCGAGATCGTTCAGCGCCTTCAGGCCGGCCTTGCCGTGGCACTCGTCCTTGTCGGCCGTCAGCTCGTCGAACACGCTCTCGCCCAGCTTGACCTGCAGGCTATAGGGCAGGAGCGGTGCCGCATATTCGGTGCCGTAGTCGACGGCAAGCCAGAACAGCCCGACCAACACGGCGAACGTGGCGCCGAAGGCGGCGATGCGTTGGACCGGCGGGGCCCGCGTCCCCGCGAGCGGCGCGAGCTGAGGCACCAGCGACGCCAGCTGCCGGCTGAGCTCGGGATCGTCGACCACCAGGCGCGCCTCGAAACCCTTGCGCACGATCGGCGGCGTCACCTCATGCTGGACGTCGCCCAGCACCGCGAGCTCGCCGATCGGCCAGCGCGCCAGGATGCCGGCGTCGGCAAGGCGGAAGATCACCAGCTCGTTGGTGGTGGTGCGCACGCTGACGTCATGCACCTGGGCGGTCTCGCCATCGTAGAAGCGCGCCATGCTCGCCATGTCAGACGCCGCTCACGTCGAACATGTCCAAAAGGCCCTCGCCATAGCGCGGCCCGAGATCGGTGGGCTGGCGGATCGATGCGCCATCGGGCGCGCCGTAGAGCCACAGTTCGGCGGCGATCAGCCGGAGCGTGCGATGCATCACCCAGGGCCAGCCCAGGCCCAGGGTCAGCACAACGATCAGGTAGTTCAGCACCAGGAAGCCCCACATCTGGCGCGTCGAGATCGCCGTTGCGAACAGCACGTTGCCGGCACGGCTGTGGCTGACGAGATAGCGGAACAGATAGGCCTGCCACCAGCAGCGCAGCGGCAGGATCAGCAGGCTGAAGACGAGGTAGAGGCCGATCGCGAGCGCTGCGACCAGCAGGATGGCGCGCAGGCTCGGCCGCGTTAACAGCTTCAGGATCTCTTCCTCGGTGAAGCTGATGCCCAGCCCGCCGACGGCGCCGCCGATCGCGGTGAAGAAGATACCCAGCGCCACCAGCCAGGCGATGATGTTGAGGAAATAATAGCCGACATAGCGGCCATAGATGTCGCCGGCGCCGCCAGAGAAGACGAAGGGCAAGCTGCCGAACCGCGTATTGGCGATGCGCGGTCGCGCCAGATTCACCGACACGACCGGCGTCAGGAGCTGGAAGGTGATGGCGTTGGCGAAGGTGAGGAAGGTGGCCGACACGCCATAGCGCCAGGCCGAGCCCGCCATCCCGCAGCGTATGCCGCGCCAGCGCGTGCGCGACAGCCGGTAGCGCAGGCCGGCATAGTGGCCGACATAAGCGAGCGGAAAGCCGATCAGCGCGACCGACAGCGAGAAGATGTCGAACAGGCCGAAGCTCGCGAACGGCTTTTCGTGGAACACATAGATCCACACCAGGTACATCACGCCGCCCCAGCCGGCGATCATCAGCAGCGCCAGCACGAAGCCCACCATCAACTCGATACCGCGGCCGCGATATTCGAAGCGGTCGCCCAGGATGGCGAAGTGGTTCCACAGATAGCGGCGGATGCGCGTGCGCCCCCAGAAGCGCGACCAGCCCAGGGTCAGCAGCATCAGCACCAGATGGCGCAGATAGATCACGTAGAGCTCGCCGAGCTTGCCGTCATAAAGAGGACGGCTCGGCGTCAGGTCCGGCTCGGTCGTGGCCGCGGCCATGGCAACGGCCGGCGAGCTGGGCGCGGCGGATTGCCCCCACGGAGAGGTCGTGCTGGTCACAAAGCGGTCTCTGACCTTGGTTGCGCCGCGAAATCATTCATGCTGCAATGCAACATCGCTTGAGACAGGCAGTCTACGGAAACCTTTCGGCACCCGCCACCATGACCACCCGCGACCGACCCTGGTTGATCCGCACCTATGCCGGCCATTCGACCGCGGCCAAATCGAACGAGCTTTACCGCACCAACCTGGGCCGCGGTCAGACCGGGCTCTCGGTCGCCTTCGATCTGCCGACCCAGACCGGCTACGATTCCGATCACCCGCTGGCCAAGGGCGAGGTCGGCAAAGTCGGCGTGCCGATCAGCCATCTCGGCGACATGCGGACCCTGTTCGACGGCATCCCGCTCGACCGCATGAACACGTCGATGACCATCAACGCGCCGGCGGCGTGGCTGCTCTCTCTTTATATCGCGACCGCCGAAGCTGAGGGTGTCGAGCGCGCCAAGCTGCAGGGTACGACCCAGAACGACATCATCAAGGAGTACCTCTCGCGCGGAACCTACATCTTCCCGCCCGAGCCGTCGCTCCGGCTGACCGCCGACACGATCGGCTTCACCTATCGCGAAGTTCCCAAGTGGAACCCGATGAACGTCTGCAGCTATCACCTGCAGGAAGCGGGCGCCACGCCGGTGCAGGAGCTTGCCTTCTCGCTCGCCAACGCCATCGCCGTGCTCGACGCGGTGCGGGCGCGCGGCCAGGTGCCCGAGGCCGATTTCCCGCAGGTCGTCGGCCGCATCTCCTTCTTCGTCAATGCCGGCATCCGCTTCGTCACCGAGATGTGCAAGATGCGGGCGTTCGCCGAGCTGTGGGATGACATCACGCTCAACCGCTATGGCGTCACCGACGCCAAGCAGCGGCTGTTCCGCTACGGCGTCCAGGTGAACTCGCTCGGCCTCACCGAGCAGCAGCCCGAGAACAACGTCTATCGCATCCTCCTTGAAATGCTGGCCGTGGTGATGAGCAAGAACGCCCGCGCGCGCTCCGTCCAGCTCCCGGCCTGGAACGAGGCGCTCGGCCTGCCGCGGCCGTGGGACCAGCAATGGTCGCTGCGACTGCAGCAGATCGTGGCGTTCGAGACCGACCTG
>DATGZZ010000843.1:0-4314 GCA_035296945.1 Reyranella sp. | reverse complement strand
AAGCGCTGGCCCATTTCGGCTCGGCGCACGCCGCCTGCGCCCGGCTCAGCACGATCGGCGATGCCGCGATCGCCCGCGAGGAAGAGGCGCTCGCCACGGCCGGCGGCCGTTTCCTGGTGTTCGGCGATCCCGCCTATCCGCCAGCCCTGGCCGCCCTGCCGGATGCGCCGGCTGTCCTGTCGGCCATCGGCGATCTCGGCCTGTTGGTCCGTCCCATCCTGGCCGTCGTCGGCGCGCGCGAGGCGTCCATGGCGGCCTGCCGTCTGGCCGGTGAGCTGGCCCGGGCGCTGGGTGCGGCGGGCTTCGTCGTCGCCTCCGGCCTGGCGCGCGGTATCGATGCGGCCGCCCATCAGGCGGCACTGCCCACCGGCACCGTCGCCGTGCTGGCCGGCGGCATCGACCAGATCTACCCGCCTCAGAATGCCGGGCTGCACGCCGCCATCGCCGCCGGTGGCCTGCTGCTGAGCGAATCGCCCTGGGGTGCGCCGCCGGTGGCCCGCGCCTTTCCCCGCCGCAACCGCATCGTCAGCGGCCTGTCGAAGGGTGTCGTGGTCATCGAGGCGGCCGCCCGTTCGGGCTCGCTGATCACCGCCCACCGTGCGGCCGAGCAAGGGCGCGACGTCTTCGTCGTCCCGGGCTCGCCGGCCGACCCGCGCTATGCCGGATCCAATAGCCTTATCCGTGATGGGGCCATTTTGACCCGCGACATCAACGATATTCTCGGTGTGCTTGGCGCGCCACGGTCTGTCTCCCAAGTCCCTGTGAAACCAAGGGAAAAACCGGCCCACCCGGAGGCCGCCAAGGTGCTGTCCGCCCTGGGGTCGGTACCCACCCTGGTTGACGAACTGGTACGTCGATGCCAAGTGTCCGCCGCCGCCGTAGCGGAGGTCCTGCTGGCTCTCGAGCTGGAAGGTCGCTTGGAGAGGCACCGGGGTAACCGCGTATCTCTGATTTGATATCAGTGATTTAGCTCCGGTTCTTAAAGTTTTACTGGAGCATTCCCGGCGATGGACGTACTGGTCGTCGAGTCCCCGGCCAAGGCAAAGACCATTGGAAAATATCTCGGCCCCGGTTTCACCGTGCTGGCCTCCTATGGTCATGTCCGCGACCTGCCGCCCAAGGACGGCTCGGTCCGCCCGGACGAGGATTTCGCCATGGACTGGGAGGTCGACCCCCAGTCGCAGAAGCGGCTCGACGCCATCGCCAAGGCGATCACCAAGGGCGGCAAGCTCTATCTCGCCACCGACCCGGACCGCGAGGGCGAGGCCATCTCCTGGCATGTCCGCGACGTGCTGAAGCGCAAGAAGGCGCTGGAAGGCGTCGACGTGAAGCGGGTCACCTTCAACGCCATCACCAAGCAGTCGGTGCTCGACGCCGTCGCCCATCCGCGCGAGCTCGACCAGGACCTCATAGACGCCTACATGGCGCGCCGCGCCCTCGACTACCTGGTGGGCTTCACCCTGTCGCCCGTGCTGTGGCGCAAGCTGCCCGGCAGCCGCTCGGCCGGCCGCGTGCAGTCGGTGGCGCTGCGGCTGATCTGCGAGCGCGAAGCGGAGATCGAGGTCTTCAAGACCCGCGAATACTGGACGGTCGACGCCCTTTTCGGCACCACCAAGAAGCAGACGCTGAAGGCCCGCCTCACCCACTTGGACGGCCGCAAGCTCGACAAGTTCGACCTCGACACCCAGGAGCGCGCCGAGCAGGCCAAGCGCGAGATCGAGCGCCGCGCCTTCTCGGTGGCCTCGATCGACCGCCGCCAGGTCCGCCGCAACCCGCCGCCGCCCTTCATCACCTCGACGCTGCAGCAGGAGGCCTCGCGCAAGCTCGGCGTCGGCGCCGCCACGGCCATGCGCATCGCCCAGCGGCTGTACGAGGGTGTCGACATCGGCGGTGAGACCGTCGGACTCATTACTTATATGCGCACCGACGGCGTGCAGCTCGCCCCCGAGGCGATCGGCCAGACCCGCCGCCTGATCGAAACCAAGTACGGCCAGAGCTACGTCCCCGAGAAGCCGCGCGTCTACACGTCGAAGGCCAAGAACGCCCAGGAGGCGCACGAGGCCATCCGCCCGACCGACCTCTTCCGCACGCCGCAGGACGTCGCCGCCTATTTGGACAAGGACCAGCTCGGCCTCTACGAGCTGATCTGGAAGCGCACCGTCGCCAGCCAGATGGAAAGCGCCGTGCTCGACCAGGTGACGGTCGACATCGCCAGCGCCGACAAGACCGTGCAGCTGCGCGCCACCGGCTCGGTCGTGAAGTTCAACGGCTTCCTCACCCTCTACGACGAGGGCAAGGACGAGAACGGCACCGACGCTGACGAGGAAGGCAACGCCATCCTGCCCGACGTCACCCAGGACGAGGGCCTCGAGCGCCGCGACGTCACGCCCGAGCAGCATTTCACCGAGCCGCCGCCGCGCTATTCCGAGGCCAGCCTGGTCAAGAGGCTCGAGGAGCTGGGCATCGGCCGGCCCTCGACCTATGCCAGCATCATCGAAGTGCTGCAGCGCCGGAACTACGTGAAGATCGACCGCAAGCGTTTCATTCCGGAAGACCGCGGCCGCATCGTCACGGCCTTCCTGCAGACCTATTTCCCGCGCTACGTCGAATACAACTTCACCGCCCATCTCGAGGACGAGCTGGACGAGATCTCCGACGGCAAGATCGACTGGCGCCAGGTGCTGCGCGAATTCTGGAAGGCCTTCGCCGCCGCCGTCGGCGAGACCAAGGACCTGCGCGTCAGCGAGGTGCTGGACAAGCTCGACGAGGAGCTCGGCCCCCACTTCTTCCCGGCCAACGACAATGGCGGCAAGAGCCCGCGCGACTGCCCGTCCTGCGCCAACGGCCGGCTCGGCCTGAAGCTCGGCAAGTTCGGCGCCTTCATCGGCTGCTCGAACTATCCGGACTGCCGCTTCACCCGCAAACTCGGCATCGTCGACCCCGACGCCGACGCCGCCTCGGGCGCCAACCTCGACGGGCCGAAGGTGCTGGGCACCGATCCCGTGACCGGCAAGGTCGTGACCCTGCGCAACGGCCCCTACGGGCTCTACGTCCAGCTGGGCGAAGCCGAGGGCAAGGAGAAGCCCAAGCGGCAGTCGCTGCTGAAGGGCATGACTCCCGACGACGTCACGTTGGAGAAGGCGCTCGCCCTGCTCTCGCTGCCGCGCGAGCTGGGACCGCATCCCGACGACGGCGAGCAGATCCTGGCCGGCGTCGGCCGCTTCGGCCCGTACGTCAAGCACGGCTCCAAGTACAAGACCATCCCGGCCGACGAGAGCGTGCTCGAGATCGGCATGAATCGCGCCGTGGCGCTGCTGGCCGAGGCCAAGGCGACCGGTCGCGGCCGCGCTGCCGCCAAGCCCATCCGCACCGTCGGCAACCATCCCGCCGACGAGGCGCCCGTCGAGCTCTACGAGGGCCGCTACGGCCCCTACGTGAAGCATGCCGGCATCAACGCCACCGTGCCGCGCGACCTCAAGCCGGACGAGCTCACCCTGGACCAGGCGGTGTCGCTGCTGGCCGAACGCGCCGCCAAGGCGCCGGTCAAGAAACCCAAGGCCGTGCGGGCCAAGAAGGCGGCACCCGTGCCGGCCAACGACGCCGACGACACGCCGCCGGGTACGCCGAAGGCTGCCAAGAAGAAGGCGGCGCCCAAGCGCAAGGCCGCCAAGGCGGTCAAGGCCAAGGCTGAGACGCCGCCGCGCACCGGGACCGATGGCTAAGGGCAAAGTCCCGACTCGCGACGAACTGCTGGCTTTCATCAAGGAGAGCGCCACCCCGGTTGGCAAGCGCGAGCTCGCGCGCGCCTTCGGATTGAAGGGCGACCAGCGCATCGAGCTCAAGGAGCTGCTGCGAGACCTGCGCGATTCAGGCGACATCGCCGCCGACCGCGCCAAGACATTCAAGGATCCAAAAGCACTGACTGACATCACCGTACTGGAGATCGTGCGGGTCGACGACGACGGCCATCTGCTGGCCGTGCCGCGCCGCCACGACGAAGAACAAGACGGCCCCCCGCCCCGCATCGAGATCGTCCCGCAGGCGGCCCGAGGCGGCGTGGCACCCGCCGTCGGCGACCGCGTGCTCGCGTCGCTGAAGCGCCGCGGCAAGACCGCCTACGAGGCCCGCGTCATCCGCCTGTTGGGCAGCGCCCCGCGCAAGGTGCTGGGCCTCTACGAGGAGCCGGTTGGCCGCGACGGCATGGGCCTGGTGACGCCGACCGACCGCAAGCTGAAGTTGAGCTTCGACATCCGGCCGGCCGACAAGAACGGCGCCGAGCCGGGCGACATCGTCTGGGTCGAGCCGGCGGGCGGC
>DATGZZ010000842.1:0-4995 GCA_035296945.1 Reyranella sp. | reverse complement strand
ACAGGCGCCCTCGATCGGCAAGCAGCAGTTCTTCCCGACACCTGACGCGGCGGCCGATGCCCTGAACGATGCGGCCAAGCGCGGGGACGGCAAGGCGTTGGAAGCGATCCTGGGCGCGCCGTGGAGCGCGCTGACGCCGCTGCAGAGCGACGGCTTCAAGCGCGACCTCGCCGCCTATTTCTCGCAGTGGGACAAGCAGCACAAGGTGACGATCGATCCGGCCAGCAACGGCGCCAAGGCGATCGTCGAGGTCGGCACGACCGGCTGGACCTTGCCCATGCCCATCGTCAAGGACGGCGCGGAGTGGCGCTTCGATTCCGTCGCCGGCTTCGACGAGATGGTCGCGCGCGAACTTGGTCGCAATGAGTTCGGCGCCATCCAGACGCTGCTGGCGATCGGCGACGCCGAGCGCGACTACGCCGTGCTGGATCCGATGAAGACCGGCGCCACGGCCTATGCGCGCCGGCTGCTGAGCTCACCGGGCAAGAAGGACGGGCTCTACTGGCCGGCCGAGCCGGGCCAGCCGCCGAGTCCCCTGGGCGCGCAGGTCGCGCATTCCCAGCCCGACGGCAAATTCCCGGGCGATCACTACGGCTACAACTTCCGTTTGCTCTACGGCCAGGGGTCGGCGGCGGCGGGCGGCGCACGCGACTACATCATCAAGGGCCGCATGATCGGCGGCTTCGGAGCCATCGCCTGGCCGGTGCGCTATGGCGAGACGGGCATCATGAGCTTCATCATGGGATCCGACGGCGTCGTCTATCAGCAGGACCTCGGACCGAATACGGCCCAGCGCGCGGCGTCGATCATCGCCTTCAATCCCGACAAGGGCTGGGAAAAAGCCGATATGACGCCGCCCTAGTCGGCGCCAATCTTCGGTCACCAATCAGAAACTTGACCCCTTGCCGCCACGGGCCATTTTGGCGGCAGAGGTTTTAACCATGATCGAACTCAGACCCTTCGAGAAGCTCGGCAAGTCGAATCACGGCTGGCTCAACGCCAACTTCCATTTCAGCTTCGCCGAGTACCGCAATCCCGAGCGCGTGCACTGGGGTGCGCTACGCGTGTGGAACAACGACCGCATCGCGCCACAGTCGGGCTTCCCGCCGCATCCCCATCGCGACATGGAGATCGTGACCTACGTCATCAAAGGCGCGATCACCCACCAGGACCATCTGGGCAACCAGGGCCGCACCGAGGCGGGCCAGATCCAGGTGATGAGCGCGGGCCAGGGCATCCAGCACGCCGAGTACAACCAGGAGCAGGACGAGACGGAGCTGTTCCAGATCTGGATCCTGCCCAACAAGGAAGGCGTGCCGGCGCGCTGGGAGACCGTGCAGTTCCCGGCCGACGGACGCGAGGGCAAGTTGGTGCCGCTGGCCTCGGGCCGCGGGCATGAGGGCGCGATCCCGCTCCATGCCGACGGTGCGCTCTATGCCGGCACGCTGAAGGCGGGCCAGACGATCCGCCAGAAGCTCGACGGCAAGCCCGCCTACCTGGTGGCGGCCAAGGGCAAGATCGAGGTGCGCGGTGCCGACGGTTCGCCGGTGACGGCCAAGGCGCGCGATGGAGTCGCAGTGGTCGACGTGCCGGAGATCGAGCTCAAGGCCATCGAGGACGCCGAGATTGTGCTGGTCGAAACCGACAAGTTGAACTGACGCGACCTTCTGTGCTTCTCCTCTCATCCTCCTCTCCCCCGCTAGGGGGAGAGGCTGGGAGAGGGGGTTGCACGAGCTCTCGAAGCCCCCTCTCCTAACCTCTCCCCCTAGCGGGGGAGAGGAATATGAGAAGATGACGAGAGGGACAGAGGGGGACGTCGCATGGCCTACAAAGGCTTCGATCTGACGGGCAAGGTGTCGCTGATCACCGGCGGCAATGGCGGCATCGGTTTCGGCATGGCCGACGCACTTGCCGAGGCCGGCGCCGACGTCTGCATCTGGGGCACCAACCCCACGAAGAATGCCAGTGCCGCCGAGAAGCTCGGGCGCCACGGCCGCAAGGTCCATACCCAGATCGTCGATGTCGGTGACCAAGCCCAGGTCCAGGCGGGCTTCGCCGAGACGCTGAAGGTGATGGGCCATGTCGACAACTGCGTCGCCAACTCCGGCGTCTCGGGCCGCGGCAAGGGCTCGCTGCTCGAGATGGACTACGAGGAATGGCGGCGCGTCATGCGCGTCAATCTCGACGGCGTGTTCTTCACCTTCCAGACCGCGGCCCGCCATATGGTCGAGCGCGGCAAGGGCGGCTCATTGGTGGCGATGGCCAGCACCGCGGCCATCGAAGGCGCGGCGCGCTCCAGCCATTACGGCGCCAGCAAGGGCGGCGTCTGCGCCATGGTGCGGGCGCTGGCCGTCGAGCTGGCGCGCTACAAGATCACGGCCAATTCCATCCTGCCGGGCTGGATCGAGACCGAGATGACGGCCAATGCCTTCGGCAACGAGAAGTTCGCCGGCAACGTCATGCCGCGCATTCCCGAACGGCGCTGGGGCGTCGGTGCCGATTTCGGGCCGATTGCCGTCTATCTGGCGAGCGGCGCCACCGGCTATACGACGGGGCGCGACTTCGTAATCGATGGCGGCTATACCTTGTTCTAGTCGGAAGCACCCTCGGGAGATGCAAATGATGAAGACGTTCGCGGCCACCCTGGCCATTGTCCTGACCGCCGCCGCCCTGCCGGCCCTGGCGCAACAGGCCAAGCCGGCGGCCGCGCCCAAGCCCGCCCCCGCAACCGAGGACCGCTACATCGGCTACTACTATCCCAAGCCGACCTCGACCGAGGTGTTCGAATCGCAGCTGCAGACCATTGCCGGCGTCGAGCGCGCGCAACGCATCCAGTTCACCACCGTGGTCTCGCAGGGCACGATCCAGTCGGCCTATCGCGTGCCTTATGCCGTGTTCGCCAAGGGCGAAAAGGCCGACCGCATGATCATCGTCGGCATGCAGCAGGGCGAGCTCAACACCGTCTATCGCATGCGCGCGCTGCTTGCCAACATGACGACCATGTCGCGGCTCTCGCCGTTCTTCCAGGAGCGCACGGTGGCCGAGGACGCGACATTCTTCGACCTGCTGAAGCTCCTGGGCTTTCGCGAACTCACCGTGACCGACGGCGAGAAGGTCACCCATCAGGTGACGATCAAGTAATCAAACTTCCTCCCCGGCACTCAAGTTCCTCTCCCCCGCTAGGGGGAGAGGCTAGGAGAGGGGGAAGCGACGTGCGTAACCCCCTCTCCCAACCTCTCCCCCTAGCGGGGGAGAGGAGCCTGATTCGGGGAGATGAGAGGCTCGGCGCAGGCCTATCTCTGGGTCGTTGTCTCGCGGCCTTGTGGCGATTCCAGATTCCGATCGGGTTGCAGGTAGAGCGTCAGCACGAGCGCTGCGACGAACACCGCGCCCCAAGTCAGCCACGTCGTGAATCTCGAATTCTTCATTTCAATGCTACCTCTGGCGCGTCCAACCGCCGTTGAAGGGATGGGCGGTGCGCTGCGCAGCGGCAATGAATCGACCAGACGGGCGGCGATCGCCTCGGCGTCGGATGCCTTCCAGTCGCCTTCGGGAAGCTTTGCGATCGTCTGTGCGAACACCCGTGCCGCCGTTTCCCGCGGCAGGTCCGACAGGCGGGCGGCCTCCTGCCACGGATCGATGCCGAGCCGCGACAGGGCGGTCAATACCGTGAGCGTGCCGACTTTCTCCTCGCCAACGGCGGCGAAGAGAAACGCATTGTATTCGGAGTGACCGAGGGAATATTCCGGGCGCAGCGTCATGACGCGTCCTCCAATGGCCTCCGGTTTGGCCTGGGGCTAGAAGCCCATGCCGCCGCCCATGCCACCACCCGGCATCGCCGGCGGTGCATCCTTTGAGGGCGCTTCGACCACCATCGCCTCCGTCGTGATCAGCAGCCCGGCTACCGACACCGCGCCCTGCAGCGCCGTGCGCACGACCTTGGTCGGATCGATCACGCCGGCCTTGATCATGTTGACGTACTCGGCCTTCTGGGCGTCGAAGCCGAAATTGACGTCCTTCTGGTCGAGCATGCGGCCGGCGACCACGGCGCCGTCGAAGCCGGCATTCTCGGCGATCTGGCGGACCGGCGCCTGCAGCGCACGGCGCACGATCTCGATGCCGACCTGCTGGTCGTGATTGGCTGCCCGCTTGCCCTCGAGCACGCGCGAGGCATAGAGCAGCGCCGCGCCGCCGCCGGCGACGACGCCCTCCTCGACCGCGGCCTGGGTCGCATGCATGGCGTCCTCGACCCGGTCCCGGCGCTCCTTGACCTCGACCTCGGTGGCGCCGCCCACCTTGATGATGGCGACGCCGCCCGCGAGCTTGGCCAGCCGCTCCTGCAGCTTCTCGCGGTCGTAGTCGGAGCTCGTCTCCTCGATCTGCGCCTTGATCTGTGCAACCCGGGCTTCGATGTCCTTCTTCTTGCCGGCGCCGTCGATGATCGTGGTGTTGTCCTTGTCGATGCGTACCCGCTTGGCGTTGCCCAGCATGTCGAGCGTCACGTTCTCGAGCTTGATGCCGATATCCTCGCTGATCAGCTGGCCAGCAGTCAGGATCGCGAGGTCCTCGAGCATCGACTTGCGGCGGTCGCCGAAGCCCGGCGCCTTGACGGCGGCGACCTTGAGCCCGCCGCGCAGCTTGTTGACCACCAGGGTGGCCAGCGCCTCGCCTTCGATCTCCTCGGCGATGATGAGCAGCGGCCGGCCCGACTGCGCCACCAGCTCGAGCAGGGGCAGCAGCGTCTGCAGGCTCGCCAGCTTCTTCTCGTGGATGAGGATGTAGGCCCCTTCGAGCTCACAGATCATCTTGTCGGGGTTGGTGACGAAATAAGGCGAGAGATAGCCGCGGTCGAACTGCATGCCTTCGACGACATCCAGCTCGGTCTCCATGCTCTTGGCTTCCTCGATGGTGATCACACCGTCCTTGCCGACCTTGTCCATCGCCTTGGCGATCATGTCGCCGATCGCCTTGTCGCCGTTGGCCGAGACCGTGCCG
>DATGZZ010000841.1:0-4027 GCA_035296945.1 Reyranella sp. | reverse complement strand
TCCCCCTAGCGGGGGAGAGGAGCATGAATGACGCGGGAGGTGTCGGTGTCGTACGTCGACGGAGGCTACTTCCGGTCCTTGTAAGCCGGCACCGGATAGACCGCCTTGGCCGTGGCGATCTCGGCCGGGTAGACGACCTCGACGCCGCCCGGCGTGTTCTGCATCACCGCGAACTCGTTCTTGTACTGCTTGCCGGTGTCGTCGATCTCGTACGGCCCGGTGACGGTGACGATCTTGTTGTTGAGCTTGAGCGCGGCCTCCTTGAGCTTGGCGGCGTCGAGCGACTGGGCTTCCTGGAGGATCTGCTCCAGCACCGCGCCCGCGCCGTAGGCCAGCGCCGTCTGGAAGTCGGCGGGATACTGCGCGTTGGGGAAGAGCTTGCCGTAGCGCTCCATCATCTGCGCGCGGTTCAGCCCGCCGGTGACCTTCCAGTTGATGCGCTCGTTCAACAACGTCTGGCTGAAGTGGTAGAGCGCGTCCTTGCCGATGGCGAGGAACTGCGGCTGCGAGGCGTAGACGAAATAGACGCCCTTGAACTCGACGTTCATCTCGCGCAGCTGGCGGGCGATCGTCATCTGGTCGCCTTCGTAGGCGGTTGGCATGAAGACGTCGGCACCCGTGGCCTTGGCCTTCTGGATCAGGATGTTGAAGTCCTTGGTCCCCTTGGCGAACTTCTCGTTCATGGTGACATCCATGCCGAGCTTCTTGGCTTCCTCGACCGCGCCGTTGGTCAGCGCCGCGGGGAAGGGCTCGTCGAGATAGGCGAAGGCGATCTTCTTGACGCCGAGCGTATTGAAGAACTTCACGCCCGGCTTGCCCAGCAGGGTGCCGGCCTGCTGCGTGGCCGACACGACGTACTTGTAGCCCTGCTGGTAGATCGAATCGGCCGACGCCGACCAGATAACCATGAACTTGTTGTTGGTCTCCGTCGCATTGACCGCCGCCGCCGTGAGCGTCGAGCCGAACGGGCCGAAGCAGAGATCGACCTTCTCGTCCTTGATCAGGGTCTCGTAGACCTTGGGGATCACCGTCTTGTCGCTGCGGTCGTCGAGCTTCACCAGCTCGACCTTGCGCTTGGTGCCGCCGATCGGGATGCCGCCGCGGCCGTTGACGTCGTCGACCCAGATCTCCGCGCCACGCAATCCCGATTGCGCCGCCAGCGCGAAGGTGCCGGTGGACGACACCGTCATGCCGATGCGGATCGGCTTGGCGTCCTGGGCGCGCGCGCCGCTGGTCGCCAGCGCGCCGGCAGCGGTGACGATCAGGGTTCTCCGGGGCAGCTTGAACGTCATTGTTTCCTCCCTTTTATCGGCCAAAGCCTAGCAATCGGTGGCGGGGCGGTCACGCGTCGATGCGGTAATCCACCCATTCGGCGATCAGGTCGCGCAGGCCGGCGTCCTGCTGGAAGGCGCGGGCCGAGCCATCGACCTTGTTCTGGCCGAGGTCGAGCACGTAGATATGGTCGGAGATGCGCACGCACTGGCGGACGTTCTGGTCGACCAGCAGCACGGTGATGCCCTGGCCCGGCAGGCCATGGATGAATTCGTAGATCTCCGCACTGACGCGCGGCGCGATCATGGCCGTCGGCTCGTCGAGCAACAGCACGCGTGGCCGTAGCGCCAGCGCCCGGCCGAGCTCGAGGAAGCGCTGCTGGCCGCCGCTCATCGATCCGGCGAGATCCCAGCGCTTGTCGCGCAGCATCGGGAACTGCGCATAGGCCCGCTCCAGCGCCTCTTCGACGCGGGCGCGGTCGCGGCGGAACGACCAGCAGGCGAGCCTGAGGTTGTCCTCGACCGAGAGCTCGTTGAACAGGCTGCGCTGCTGCGGCACCAACGCGATGCCGTTGTCGATGAACTTCCAGGGCGGCAGGCCGGTCACCTTGCGGCCGTCGATCAGGATGTCGCCGGCGACCGGCTTCAGGAGCCCGTAGAGCGCCTTGAGAGCCGTCGACTTGCCGGCGCCGTTGGGCCCGATCACGCCGGTGATCACGCCCGGCCGCACCTTCAACGACAGGCCGCGCAGGATGCGGATGTCGCCGTGATAGGCGACGTCGACGCGATCGAGCTCGAGCACGGCGTCGGCCATCGTCACGTTCCCAGATAGGCTTCGATGACGGCGGGATTGCCGCGGATGTCGTCGACGCCGCCCTCGGCGATGATGCGGCCCTGGTTGAGCGCGATGACGCGCGTCGACAGCCGGTAGATCGAGGTGAGGTCGTGGCTGATCAGCAGCACCGCCTTGCCGGCGCGGGCCGTCTCCTCGATGCGATCGATCATGAACTTGCACAGGACCGGATGGACGCCGGCGAACGGCTCGTCGAGCATGACGATCGGCGGGTCGGGCATCAGCATCCGCGCCATCTCCAGGAGCTTCTGCTGGCCGCCGGACAGCTCCTCGGCGTGGTTGTGACGCAGGGCTATCAGTTGCATGCGCTCCAGCATGGCCTCGGCGCGCTCGATCAGCTCGGCATCGCTGGCCTTGCGATCGAGCACGGGCACCAGGAGATTGTCGATCAGCGACATCTTGCGGAACACCCGCGGCACCTGGAAGGTCCGGCCGATGCCGTGATGGGCGATGACGTGCGGCGGCTGGCCGGTGACGCGGTCGCCGGCGACGAAGACATCGCCGTCGTCGGGCCGGTAGAGGCCGCAGATGCAGTTCATCAGCGTGGTCTTGCCGGCGCCGTTGACGCCGATGATGCCCAGCGTCTCGCCGGCGGCGGCCTTGAGGTCGACCTTGTCGACCGCGACCAGGCCGCCGAAACGCTTGGTGAGGCCGCGGGTCTCGATGGCGGCGGTCATCGCTTGAACCGGACGCCGAGGATGCCGGAAGGCCGGAAGAAGATCGTGCCGACCAGGATCACGAAGCCCACGATCTGCGCCATGGCCTGCGGCAGGAACACCGTCGCCATCTGCTCGGCCAGCCCGAAGAGCACGCCGGCCAGCAGCGCGCCCACGGGATTACCGAGCCCGCCCAGCACCACGACGATGAAGGCGATGATGGTGTATTCGGCGCCGGAGAAGGCGTTGAAGGCCGGGAACACCAGGGCGATCAGCACGCCGGTGACGCCGGCCAGCGCCGAGGCCAGCGCGAAGGCGAAGGCCGACAGGCGCACGATGTCGACGCCCATGATCATGATGGCCTCGGGATTCATGATGGCCGCGCGCAGCGCCTTGCCCGGCAGGGTCTTGAACAGGAACAGGGCGAGGGCGATCGAGATCACGACGGTGATGGCGAGCGCCACCAGCCGCGCCGTCGAGACATAGATCGGCCCGACCTGCATGGAGACCGGGGTGAAGGTGTAGTCGATCGTCCGCGAATCGGCCTCGAACAGCAGCAGCATCAGGGCGGCTGCGGCGATCGACACGCCATAGAACATCAGGAACGACATCAGCTCGGGATCGTCGCTGCGCGCCAGGCGCGGGATCAGCACGTAGTAGAGGCCCCAGCCGGCGGCGAAGAAGGCGACGGCGGCGATCGGCACGGCGAGCAGCGGCGGCACGCCGAAGCCCGAGAACAAGACGAAGGCCAGGAACGAGCCTGCGATCACGAACTCGCCGTGCGCGAAATTGACGACCCGCAGCACGCCGTAGAGCAGGGTGAGGCTGACGCCGACCAGGGCGTAGATGCCGCCGACTATAAGTCCGTTCACCAGGCCGTTCAGGATCAGGAGTTCCATGTCGGTCCTACGGAATGTAGCGCCGCCATTGCGGCTTCTTGCGTAAAAGGGTGCCGACGATGCCACGCGGCAGGAACAGCACCAGGACGATGGTGGCGAGTCCCAGGATCAGCAGGTTGAGCAGCGGGAACTGCCGCCAGATCAGCTCATCGAGCCAGACCATGGCCACGGCGCCGAGGACCGGGCCGGTGACGGTGCCGAGCCCGCCGGCGACGGCGTAGATCACCGTCTTGGCGGTGATCAGGGTGTTGAAGGCGGTCTCGGTGTCGACGACGTTGGTGTACCAGGCTTCGATGCCGCCGCAGACCGCCGGGAAGAAGGCCGCGACCAGCCAGCCGTAGAGCCGCA
>DATGZZ010000840.1:0-4814 GCA_035296945.1 Reyranella sp. | reverse complement strand
TGCGTGATCCTGCTGGGCCACGTCGACACGACCAACGCCGGCGGAATATTCGGTCTGGAGTCCGAAGGCGAGAATATTCTGGTGAAAGTCCTGCCCTTCGCGGAAGTGCGCACCATGCTGGAGCATGGCGAGATCGACAATTCCATCGCCGTGATCGCCCTGCAGTGGCTGGCGCTGCACCGCGAGGAGGTGCGCGCGCGCTGGCGTTAGTACGGCTGGTACTAGGCCGAGGGGCGCGATACGGTCCGGCCAGGGAAGCTCAGGGTCAGAAGAGCGAGCATGTCATGGACGTCCGGTCGGGTTTCATCGATAGCATCGGCAACACGCCGCTGATCAAGTTGATCGCCGCGTCCGAAGCGACGGGCTGCAACATCTACGGCAAGGCCGAGTTCCTCAATCCCGGTGGATCGGTCAAGGACCGCGCGGCGCTGGCCATCATCGAGGACGCCGAGAAGAAGGGGAAGCTCCGGCCCGGCGGCGTGATCGTCGAGGGCACGGCGGGCAACACCGGCATCGGCATCGCGCTGGTCGCCAATGCGCGCGGCTATCGCTCGGTCATCGTGATGCCCGAGACGCAGAGCCAGGAGAAGAAGGACATGCTGCGCCTGTGCGGCGCCGACCTGCGCCTGGTGCCGGCCCTGCCCTACGCCAATCCCGGCAACTACGTGCGCTACTCCGGCACGCTCGCCGAGGAGCTGGCCAAGACCGAGCCGAACGGCGCGATCTGGGCGAACCAGTTCGACAATGTCGCCAACCGCGACGGCCACTATCGCACGACCGGCCCCGAGATCTGGGACCAGACCGACGGCAAGGTCGACGGCTTCACCTGCTCGGTCGGCAGCGGCGGCACCCTGGCCGGCGTGGCGCGCGCGCTCAAGGAGCGTAATCCCAACGTCAAGATCGCGCTCAGCGATCCGATGGGCTCGGTCCTCTACAACTGGCACGCCAAGGGCGAGCTCAAGGCCGAGGGTAACTCGATCACCGAAGGCATCGGGCAGGGTCGCGTCACCGCCAATCTCGAAGGCACGCCGCTCGACATGGCCTACCAGATCACCGACGAGGAGGCCTTCCCGCTCCTGTACGACCTGATCCAGCACGAAGGCCTCGTGCTCGGCGGCTCGACCGCCATCAACATCATGGGCGCCATGCGGCTCGCACGCGATCTCGGCCCGGGCAAGACCGTGGTCACCATCCTGGCCGACGGCGGCCAGCGCTATCAGTCCAAGCTCTTCAATCCGGCCTTCCTGCGCGAGAAGAACCTGCCCCTGCCGTCCTGGATGAAGTAGGCGGCAATGTCGTCGGGCGCGAGCAAGGCCAAGGCGCTCGACCTCGCCGATCCGCTGAGCGCCAAGCGCGAGCTGTTCCAGTTGCCGGCCGGCGTCATCTATCTCGACGGCAATTCGCTGGGACCGCCGCCCAAGGCAGCCTTCGCCGAGCTCGAGCAGGCCGCGCGACAGGAATGGGGCGAAGGCCTGATCCGCAGCTGGAACGCGGCCGGCTGGTGGTCGCTCACCGACACGCTGGGCGATCGCATCGGCCGCTTGATCGGCGCCGACGCCGGCCAGACCGTGGTGACGGACACGACCTCGATCAACATCTTCAAGGCGCTGCATGCTGCCCTCGCGCTGCGGCCTGAGCGTCACGTCATCCTGGCCGAGCGCGACAGCTTTCCGACCGACCTCTACATCGCCGAGGGCGTCGTGGCATCGCGCCCGGGCTCGGAACTTCGCCTCGCAGCCGACAGCGCCGACCTCGCCGCCATGATCGACGAGCGGACCGCCGTCGTGCTGATCAACCATGTCGACTATCGCACCGGCGCGTTGCGCGACATGGCTCACCTCACCAGCCGAGCGCATCAGAGGGGCGCCCTTGTTCTCTGGGACCTCTGCCACAGCGCCGGCGTGGTGCCGATCGAGCTCGACGCGCTCGGCGTCGATTTCGCCATCGGCTGCACCTACAAGTACCTGAACGGCGGCCCTGGCGCGCCAGCCTTCATCTTCGCCAACCAGCGTCACCACGAGGGCCTCGTCCAGCCGCTGTCCGGCTGGTGGGCGCACGCGGCTCCCTTCGCCATGGAGAGCGGCTATCGCCCGGCCGCCGGCATCCGCCGCCTGCTGTGCGGCACCCAGCCCATCCTGTCGCTGCGCGCGCTGAAGGCCGCTCTCGATGTGCTGGACGACACCGAGGTCGCGGCCATCCGCGCCAAGAGCCTTGCCCTGACGGGCTTCTTCATGGAGATCGTCGAGCCGATGTGCCGCGATTTCGGCGCCCGCATCATCACGCCGCGCGACGATGGCCGCGGCAGCCAGGTGGCGATCGCCCACGAGCAAGCCTATCCGGTGGTCCAGGCGCTGATCGAGCGCGGCATCATCGGCGACTTCCGCGCCCCCGACATCATGCGCTTCGGCTTCGCGCCGCTCTATCTCAGCTTCGGCGAGGTCGCCGACGCGGCCGCGGCATTGCATGACGTGCTGGCGAGCGAAGCCTGGCGCGATGCGAAATTCTCCAGCAGGGCATTGGTCACATGAGTCGCGTCGTCGTCTGCGGCAGCCTGAACATGGACGTGGTCGTGCAGAGCAAGCGCCGGCCGGCGACCGGCGAAACTCTGCTCGGCGCCACGGTGTCGTTCCTGCCTGGCGGCAAGGGCCTCAATCAGGCGGTCGCAGCCGCGCGGCTGGGCATTCCCACGGCGATGATCGGCACGGTCGGCAACGATGCCTTCGCCAACAGCCTGCGCGGCTTCCTGGCCGACTGCGACGTCGACAGCTCCGGCGTGCGCGAGATCGACGGGCCCGCAACCGGAGTGGCGATCATCCAGGTCGCCGGCAAGGACAACGCCATCACCGTGGCGTCGGGCGCCAATCTGCACTTCAAGGCGCAAATGGTCCGCCAGGAACCACGCGCCGACGAAGTCTGGGTGACGCAGTTCGAGACGCCAATCGCCGAGACCCGGGCGATCCTGACGCGCGCCCGCGCCGCCGGTGCGCGCACGGTGCTGAACCTGGCGCCTTTCCTGCCTTTCCCCGACAACCTGCTGAAGCGGGTCGACGTCGCCGTGCTGAACGAGATCGAGCTGTCGCAGGCCACGCGCACGCCGCTTCGCGCCGCCAGCGCGTTGCCCCAAGTCGCCGCCGCGTGCCAGAAGCTGCGCGCCCAGGGTGCCCGCGCTGTGGTGGCAACGCTGGGCGGCCGGGGCGCCGTGGTCGTGACAGCCGATGGCGCCACCGCCATCCCCGCCTTCAAGGCCAAGGTTTTGGACACGACGGGCGCTGGCGATTGCTTTGTCGGGGCGCTGGCTGCCCGCCTGACCAAGGGTGCGACGCCGGTCGAAGCGGCGCGCTATGCCAGCGCGGCGGCCGCCTGTTCCGTCGAGCGGCTTGGCGCCGCGCCGTCGATGCCGACGGCGCGGGAAGTTGCGGCGCGGCTGGCGAAAGCCTAAATCCCCCTGATGGTCGAAGAACTCTTCCGGCAGGACTCCTATCTCAAGGACGCGGACGCCACGGTGACGGCCGTGGAGGAGCGTGGCGTGCGGCTGGATCGCACCATCTTCTATCCCACCGGCGGCGGTCAGCCCGGCGACAGCGGCGTGCTGCGCTGGGACGGCGGCGAGGCCAGGGTCGTCGATGCCGTCAAGGCCGACGGCTCCGATGTGCTGCACGTGCTGGCGCCCGATGCGCCGCGACCGGCGGTCGGCGCCAAGGTGCAGGCGGTCCTCGACTGGGACCGCCGCTATCGCCACATGCGCATGCACACGGCGCTCCACGTGATGTCGGCGGTGATCAAGGGCAACGTCACCGGCGGCCAGGTCAACGCCGACAAGAGCCGGCTCGACTTCAATCTGGAAGGCGACGTGCCGACCAAGGAATGGGTGACCGAGGAGATCAACAAGATCCTCGCCGTCGATCGGCCGGTGACGCCGCAATGGGTGACCGACGAGGAGCTCAACGCGCGGCCCGAGCTGGTGAAGACCATGAGCGTGCGCCCGCCGATGGGCGCGGGCCGCGTGCGCCTGCTGTCGATCGAGGGCGTCGACCTGCAGGCCTGCGGCGGCACGCATGTGGCGCACACCGGCGAGATCGGCCGTGTCGAGTGCACCAAGATCGAGAACAAGGGGAAGATGAACCGGCGGTTCATCATTGCCCTGACGTAACGAGGAAACGAAGAATGGAATACGCAAGACCCGACGCGCTGGTCTCGACCGACTGGCTCGCCGCCCGCCTCGATGCCCCGGACATCCGCGTCGTCGACGGCTCGTTCTACCTGCCGGCGGCCAAGCGCGATCCCAAGGCGGAGTTTGCCAACCAGCACATTCCCGGTGCGGTATTCTTCGACATCGACGAGATCGCCGACACGTCGAATCCGCTGCCCCACATGCTGCCCTCGCCGGAAAAATTCTCCTCGCGCGTGCGCAAGCTCGGGCTGGGTGACGGCAGCAAGATCGTGGTCTACGACACCACGCCGATGACCGGCGCCTGCCGCGTGTGGTGGATGTTCCGCACCATGGGCCACAAGGACGTCGCGGTGCTCGATGGCGGCTTGCCCAAGTGGATGTCGGAAGGCCATCCCGTCACCGACGATCCAACGCCACCGCGCGACCGGCACTTCACCGCGCGGCTGAACAACACGCTGGTGCGCTCGGCCGACGACGTGCTCGGCCTGATCGACAGCAAGCGCGAGCAGATCGTCGATGCACGCGCCGCCAACCGCTTCCGCGGCGAGGTGCCGGAACCGCGCGCCGGCCTGCGCGTCGGCCACATGCCGGGCGCCTACAACCTCCCCTACAATGAGCTGCTCGACCCCAAGACCGGCACCAT
>DATGZZ010000839.1:0-4012 GCA_035296945.1 Reyranella sp. | reverse complement strand
TGGTGCCGACGCCGAAATGCCGACGCAGGACGGCCGATGCTCCGCTGGTCAGCTTGTTGGCGAGGAATACCAGCAAGGCAGGCACGTAACGCTCGAGATCAAGCACCGCCCGCGGCCGCCCGCGCCTGGATGATTTCTTTTTCCCCACGAGGGCCCCGCCGCTTTTACGCCCAGTTTGCAGCCCACTTTGTAGACTGGATTTCACCAGGCTTCGCCATGCCCAAAGCTCTTGCTCTCTCGATTCTGGTCGCCGCGATCTCCTTGCCGCCGGCCGCGCAGGCCCAGCAAGTCGCGACCGCGGGCGACTTGCGCTACTGCGCCCAGCTCAGCGAGCTCTACATCCGCTATGTCGGACGGTCGGAGGCAGGGCCCAGCGCGCCGGTCAAGCCCGACGTCAACGGCGGGGTGGCTCTTGCCAAATGCCATGCAGGCGATGCCGCGGCGTCGATTCCCATCCTCGAGCGCAAGCTCCGCAACGCCGGCTTCACCTTGCCGCCGCGCGGCTGAGGTTCCTCAGGGGCCGGTGAGGCCGCCCGTGGTCGCCGCCTGGTGACAGGCGCGCTCGCATTGCCGGCAGGTCTCGGCACACAGGCGACAATGCTCATGGTGGCCGGCATGCCTTTCGCACTCGTCGGCGCACAGGCGGCAGAAGTCGGCACAGGTCTCCAGCATCTGCACCATCAGCGCCGACGTGGCGGCTGTCCGCCGCGTCAGGACCGAACCGGTGGCGGCACAGGCGTCGGCGCAATCGAGATCGAGGCGGATGCAGCGGGCGAGCTCCGAGGAGCGGTCCTCGGCGAGGCAGGCGTCGGCGCAGGACATGCAGGCCTGGGTGCAATCGAAGCAGGCTTCTATGCACTGGGCGAGGGCGTCGTTGACGACGCCACCTGCTTGGGGATGGCTGGACAACATCTCGCGCACGCGCATGCCGCTCTCTCCTGTGGGGAATACGGCATGAACGCCTGTCCTGGACGATTGGTTACCGTCGGCTGCGTGACAGGACAGCACTGACCAGCAGGCAGAAGCCCAGCAGTTGAAAAGCAGCACCCGCGGCATGTGAATATTCCCATTGCCGGCGCAGGCTGGCCCAGCTGTCCGGCACGACGGTCCAGTTGTTCGTCGCGACATTGGCGGGATAGGTGAAGACCCAGAACACGCCTTGGGCTGCCAGGACGCAGGCCAGGGCGAGAACGGTCAGGAGCATCACGCGCCGCTCCGCCCGCGCCAGGACTGCGGCGCTTGCGAGAGCGATGACCTGTACACCGAGCACCCAGGCGATCTGGTTCCAGCCGCGATAGGCCTTCTGGACGATGAAGTATTCTTCGCGCGGCAGGCCGATCTTGTTGGGCAATTCCAGGACGTGCGCCAAGGCCGGGCCGAGCACCAGCGCCGAGGCCAGCAGGGCTGCGAAAAAGGCGATGGTAGCGGTGCGGGAGGAGGGCACCCTGGGCAAACGCAGGACGCGGCCCGCGAGTTTCCCGCCCTCAGGGCTTCCAGCGCAGGAAGTTGGCGATCAGTTTCAGGCCCGTCGCCTGGCTCTTCTCGGGATGGAATTGCGTGCCCGCGAGGTTGTCGCGACCGACGACGGCGGTGATCGGCCCGCCATAGTCCGTCATGGCCAGCACCGTCTCCGCACGGCTCGCCCTGAGCTGGAAGGAGTGCACGAAATAGGCGTGGTCGCGTTCGGCGATGCCGTCGAGCAAGGCGTGCGGCTTGAGCGCGGCGAGCTCGTTCCATCCCATGTGCGGGATTTTCAGATGGTCCTTGCCGGGATCGATGCGCACGACGTCGCCCTGGATCCAGTCCAGGCCGGCATGGATGCCATACTCGACGCCGCGCGTGGCCATGAGCTGCATGCCGACGCAGATGCCGAGGAAGGGCTTGC
Organism: Reyranella sp.; assembly: GCA_035296945.1. GTDB lineage: Bacteria > Pseudomonadota > Alphaproteobacteria > Reyranellales > Reyranellaceae > Reyranella. The sequence goes on along the minus strand of DATGZZ010000839.1, from coordinate 2,127 downwards.
CCTGCTCGATCACGGCGCGCTGCAGGGTGTCGACCATGCCGGGCACGCCGTAGAGCCCGGCGCGGCAATCGGCGAAGGCGCCGACGCCCGGCAGCACGACGCGGTCCGCATCGGCCACCTCGCGCGGGTTCGACGTCACCAGCACGCGATCGTCCGCGCCCGCTTCGCGCGCGGCGCGTTCGATGGCTTTCGCGGCGGAGCGGAGGTTACCCGATCCGTAATCGACGATGGCGACGGTCATCGGCCAATGATCACAAGCGGGCGTTCAGAGAACGCCCTTGGTGCTGGGAACCGCCTGGGTCTGGCGCGGATCGATCTCGACCGCGACGCGCAGCGCGCGTGCCAGCCCCTTGAAGCAGCTCTCGACGATATGGTGGTTGTTGTCGCCGTAGTGGTTCCACACGTGCAGCGTCAGCCCGCCGAGCTGGGCGAAGGCCTGGAACCACTCCTTGAACAGCTCGGTGTCCATGGTGCCGAGCTTGGGCTTGGAGAAGGCGACCTTCCAGATCAGGTAGGGCCGGTTGGAGGCATCGAGCGCCACCTCGGTCAGCGTCTCGTCCATCGGGATGTGGGCCGCGCCATAGCGGCGGATGCCGGCGCGGTCGCCCAGCGCCTTGGTGAGGCACTCGCCCAGCACGATGCCCGAATCCTCGGTGGTGTGGTGGTAGTCGATGTGCAGGTCGCCTTCGGCGCGCAGCGTGATGTCGATCAGGCTGTGGCGGCTCAGCTGCTCCAGCATGTGGTCGAGGAAGCCGATGCCGGTCTTGATGTCGTATTTGCCGGTGCCGTCGAGGTTGATGGCGGCGGCGATGCGCGTCTCCTTGGTGGCGCGCGACACGAAGGCCCGCCGCCCGCCTGAGCCGGGGGTGGTGAGCATCTGGGTGACGGTTGCCCCCTTGGACGTGGCTCTGGGAGCAGCCTTCTTTCTGGCGGCCGGGCGGGCCATTGGAATTCCTCTGAGTTGGCAGCCCGTTCATACAGGAAGCCGCGCCGCGCGGTCGAGCGCCGAAAAACGCTCCTCTCTCTTTCCTCCCCCGTCCTACGGGGGAGGGCAGGGAGGGAAAGCCGCACGGACGATCTATGAATTTCAGATCTGAAAGTGGAGGCATCTCGACTGGGGCCTTCCCCTTCCCGGCCTCCCCCGTATGACGGGGGACGTGGAAGAGCGGCGTCAGTCCTTCGGCGCCGTCGACGCCTTCTGCGCCCCCCAGAAGCCGAACAGCGCGCCGGCGACGCGGCGGATCTGGATTTCCTCGGAGCCCTCGGTGATGCGGTAGCGGCGGTGATGGCGATAGATGTGCTCGAACGGCGTGTGGCGCGAATAGCCGATGCCGCCGTGGACCTGGATGGCTCGGTCGGCGGCGTCGCACACCAGGCGGTTGGCGCGGTAGTTCGACATCGCCACCCATTCGCTGACGTTCATGTGATGCTCGCGGTCGAGATGCCACGCGGTCTTGCGCACCAGGCCTCGCGTCATCTCGGCCTCTGTGTGCAACTCGGCGAGCGGGAACTGGATCGCCTGGTTCGAGGCCAGCGCCTTGCCGAACACCTTGCGGTTCTTGGCATAGGCCACCGACATGTCGATGCAGTACTGCGCCGCGCCGAGGCTCGAGGCGGCCTGGCGGATGCGGTTCTCGTGCACGAAGGTCTGGGCCACGTCGAGCCCGCGGCCTTCCTCGCCCAGCATGGTCGAGGCCGGCACCTTGACGTTGGTCAGCGAAACCTCGGCATGGTCCGAGGGCATGTTGAAGGTCCACCACATGTGCTCGACCTTGAAGCCGGGCGAGGTCACCGGCGTCAGGAAGGCCGAGATGCCGCGCGCGTCGCCGGCCTTGCCCGAGGTGCGGGCAAAGACGAGGTCGACGGTGGCGGTGTGCATGCCGGTGTTGAACCGCTTCATGCCGTTGATCACCCAGTCCGAGCCCTGCTTCGTCGCGGTGGTCTCCATGAAGGTGGCGTCCGAACCGTGGTTGGGCTCGGTGAGGCCGAAGGCGATGCGCTCCTTGCCGGTGAGCATGCCCTCGAGATAGCGCTCCTTCTGCTCCTTGGTGCCGAAGCGGTGCAGCAGCAGGGCGACCGGGAAGTTGCCGACGATCGAGCTCTCGTTCTGCAGGTCGTTGTGCAGGC
>DATGZZ010000838.1:0-3058 GCA_035296945.1 Reyranella sp. | reverse complement strand
AAAGCGCGGTTGGCCTGGTTGAGGGCCCAGGTCCAGGCATCGCCCTGGTTACGCACGAAAGCCTGCGCCACGGCCAGAACATGACGCTCTCCGTCACGGTCGATTCGGCTCACCTCGCCCAGCAGCGCCGGCGCGTTGGCGAAGCCCTGGGACGTCAGATAGCGGCTCATCTCGGCCTCGGGATGCTGGCCGGTCGAGATGGAGCGGAAGATCTTCAGCATCACGGCGTCGTCGACGGTCAGCGAGCTGTTCGACTGCTCCGCAGTCAGCCACATGACCTGGGCGTCGGCCGGGCGGCGCAGCACCTCGACCTTGTCCGGCATGGGCTCGAAGACGATCTGGCCTTCCGGCGTGTCGATGCGTTCGCCGTTGGCCAGCGCCTCCAGCATGCGGCGGGCAAAGATTGCGAGCGAAAAGGCATCGGTCAGCAATCCAACGCGCCGGCCGCGACGAACACGCGCCAAGGCAAGTTGCGAAGGCAGCGCGGCGGTCGGTTCATCCTCCCAGCACATCGACAAGGGCAACTGCCAGCGCGTGGTCCCGCTGGCGGTCTTGACCTCGATCTCCGACAACAGCAGGTCGCGATCGTCGCCGAGCTGGGCCAGATACGCGATGTGGGCGCTTTGCAGCGTCTGGTCCTTGGCACCGAACCAGCGGCGCTTCTGCAGGTAGGACGGCAGGGTCTCGCGTTCCAGCACCGGCGCGGCGGCTTCCAGGGCCTGGTCGAGCCGGTTGCGCAAGACGACAGTGACGTAGTCGGGCAACGGCTCGGGCGCCGGGGTGTGCCACGACGGCGCGTCGGTCTCCGTCGTCAGGATGAACCAGTAGAAGCCGTAGGGGGCCAGAGTCAGCAGATAGGTGAGTTGGCCGATCGGCGGGAACAGCGAGCCGCCGTTCAGCTCGACGGGGACGCGGCCGTTGAATTCCGAGAGGTCGAGTTCGACCGCCTGCGGCGTGCGCGACACGTTGGCCACGCACAGGATGACCTCGCCGTCGAGCTCGCGCAGATAGGCCAGGACCTTGCGGTTCTTCGGATAAAGGAAGCGCAGGCTGCCGCGGCCGAAGGCGGCGTGCATGCGCCGGATGGCCAGGGTGCGGCGCATCCAGTGCAGCAGCGAATGGACGTCACGCGTTTGGGCCTCGGCATTGATGATCTCGTAGCCGTAGAGCGCATCCATGATGGTGGGCAGGGCCAGCGCCGCCGGATCGGCGCGCGAGAAGCCGCCATTGCGGTCGGGCGACCACTGCATGGGGGTGCGCACGCCGTCGCGGTCGCCCAGGCGGATATTGTCGCCCATGCCGAGCTCGTCGCCGTAATAGATCACCGGCGCGCCGGGCATCGAGAACAGCAGGCAGTTCATCAGCTCGATGCGGCGGCGGTCACGCTCGAGCAGCGGCGCCAGCCGCCGGCGGATGCCGAGATTGAGCCGGGCACGACGGTCGGTCGCGTAGGTCTGCCAGAGATAGTCGCGCTCGGAATCCGTCACCATCTCGAGCGTCAGTTCGTCGTGATTGCGCAGGAAGATCGCCCACTGGCAGGTTTCGGGGATCTGCGGCGTCTGGCGCATGATGTCGGTGATGGGGAAACGGTCCTCGCGGGCCAACGCCATGTACATGCGCGGCATCAGCGGGAAGTGGAATGCCATGTGGCATTCATCACCGTTGCCGAAATACTCCTTGGTGTCCTCGGGCCACTGGTTGGCTTCGGCCAGCAGCATGCGGCCGGGGTAGTGGGTGTCGATCTCGGCCCGGATGCGGCGCAGCACCTCGTGGGTCTCGGGAAGGTTCTCGTTGTTGGTGCCCTCGCGCTCGACCAGGTACGGCACGGCATCGAGCCTGAGGCCATCGACGCCGAGATCGAGCCAGAAGCGCATGACGCCCAGCACCGCATCCAACACGGCGGGATTGTCGAAGTTGAGGTCGGGTTGGTGGGCGTAGAAGCGGTGCCAGTAGTAGGCGTTGGCGGCAGGATCCCAAGTCCAGTTCGACCGCTGGCTGTCTACGAAGATGACCCGCGTGCCGCTGTATTTCTGGTCGTTGTCCGACCAGACGTAGAAGTCGCGCTCGGATGAGCCAGGCGACGCCAGGCGGGCGCGCTGGAACCAGGCATGCTGATCGGAGGTGTGGTTGATCACCAGCTCGGTGATGACGCGTATGCCGCGACGATGGGCTTCCTCGATGAACTGCTTGGCGTCGTCGAGCGTGCCGTACTCGGGATGGACGGCGGTGTATTCGGCGATGTCGTAGCCATCATCCAGCCGCGGCGACGGATAGAAGGGCAGCAGCCACAGCGTGTTGACGCCGAGTTCGGCGATGTAGTCGAGCTTGGAGATCAGGCCGGGGAAGTCGCCGATGCCGTCATTGTTGGAATCGAAGAACGACTTGATGTGGAGCTGGTAGATGATCGCGTCCTTGTACCAGAGCGCGTCCTGGGCAACGGGCAGCTGGGCAGCGGCCAAGGGTGCGTTCATGGCCGGGCTCCCGTCGGTGCGATACGCCAGATGGCAAACGGAAGGTCGGCCGGATCGAGGCGAACGCTCTGCATCTTGCCCTGCCAGACGAAGCGGCTGCCGCGCATGAGATCCTCGACCTCGACGGCGCCGTTGTCGGGCAGTTTCCATTCCCACAACGGCACTTCGAGCGGCGCTTCCTGCACGTGGTGGGGATCCAGGCTGACAGCGACCAGGATCATCTCCGAGCCATCGGGCGACAGCTTGCCGTAGACCATGATCTGATCGTTGGAGGCGTTATAGAAGCGCACGCCAAGATGGCTGTGCAGCGCGGGATGGAGGCGGCGCAGACGGTTGAGCGCGGTGATTTCGGCAACGATGTTTCCGGGCGCGTTGAAATCGCGATGCCGAACCTCGTACTTCTCCGAATCGAGATACTCCTCACGCCCAGGCAAGGCCGCGGCCTCGCAGAGCTCGAAGCCGGAATAGACGCCCCACAGGCCGGACAGGGTCGCCGCCAGGGCGGCGCGGATGAGAAAACCGGCGCGGCCCGAGCTCTGCAGGAAATACGGATTGATGTCAGGCGTATTGACGAAGAAATTCGGCCG
>DATGZZ010000837.1:0-3031 GCA_035296945.1 Reyranella sp. | reverse complement strand
AGCCGCGACTCTTCGGGCTTTTTTGACCCTCCGGGCATTTCGGACAGTTGCGCTGGCCATTTTCGTTGGGGAGCGTTTGGTTCGGCATCCACCTCGCGCACCCGAGCCTTGCCGAACCGGCCCGGCGGGCGGCTGTTGTGGATCGGATAGACGATGCATAGAGCGACAGATACCGGACTCTATCGAAAACCACCGTTCTTGTCAATAACTACGGTTAATCTCGACGATCGGGAGCCTCCCCATCGGGCGATGGCGTGTTCGTTTATTGCGACTTTTGGCGCTCCAGAAGGGGGTCCCTATCGTGGGCCGACGCCGCCGTCACACCATGGCTTGTGCGGCCCAACCCGACTGCTGGCAGTGCTGTCGCCGACCAGAATGTTGACAAGTCAACAAACCAGCCGCAGGCTTTGCCGCGTACCTGATCGGGAGGAAACCATGTTCATCAAGAACACCTGGTACGTGGCCGGATGGAGCAAGGAGGTGCCGCAGGACGGCTTCCTGGCGCGCACGATCCTCGGCCTGCCGCTGGCGCTGTGGCGCGACCAGGCGGGCAAGGTCGTGGCCTTCGAGGACATGTGCTGCCATCGCGGCGCGCCCCTGTCGCGCGGCCGGCGCGAAGGCGACACCGTGCGCTGCCTCTATCACGGCCTGCTGTTCGACCGCGCCGGCAAGTGCATCGAGGTGCCGTCGCAGGACACCGTCCCGGCCAATGCCGGCGTGCGCACCTTCCCGGTGGTCGAGCGCCATCGCTGGATCTGGATCTGGATGGGCGATGCGGCCAAGGCCGACCCCGCCCTCATTCCCGACACGCACTGGCTCGACGATCCGGGCTGGCGCAGCCTCGATGGCTACACGCACTACGATACGAACTACCTGCTGATCTGCGACAACCTGCTCGATCTCGCGCACCTGCCCTACGTCCATCCCACGACGCTCGGCGGCTCGGAGGACTACGCGCGCAACCCGGCCAACGTCGAGATGTTGGAGCGCGGCCTCAGGGTGACCCGCTGGGCGCTCGACACGGCGCCGCCGCCCTTCGTCCAGAAGGTGCAGCCCTTCGACGGCCTGGTCGACCGCTGGAACATCTATGATTTCCTGGTCCCCGGCCTCTTCCTGATGGACTCCGGCATGACACCCGCCGGCACCGGCGCCCAGCAGGGCAATCGCGAGAACGCCGTCGCGTTCCACAGTTGCCAGGCGCTGACGCCCGAGAGCGAAACCGCCACCCACTACTTCTTCGGCCAGCCGCACAACTTCGCCCTCGACCGGCCGGAGGTCACGGCATCGATCCATCAGAGCATCGTCGAGGCCTTCGAGGAGGATCGCGCCATGGTGACGGCGCAGGCCAAAAACCTCGCCAAGCGGCCGGACTTCCGGATGACCGCGATCCGTGCCGACCTGGCGCTCAGCCGCTACCGCTGGCTGGTCGAGCGCATGCTGGCCGACGAGGCCCAGCAGGGAGCCGAGGCGGGCGCGGCGGCGCTGGCGACAGCAGCGGAATAGTCCCGCTACGCCGCCGACAACGACGGCGACGCTGCCCCCATGAAGGCGCCGAGGGAACGTTCGATCAGGCCACGGTCCAGGCCGTCGACGATGAAGACCAGCCGCGAGCGGCGGTCGTCGCCGGGCCAGGCCGACATATGGATGGGGGGATGGACCAGACGCTGCACGCCGTGGATGGCGACCGGTGCGTCGCTATCGGCGACATTCAGGACGCCTTTGACACGCAGCACCCGATCGCCATGGCGGTTGAGCAGCATGCTGAGCCACAGGCCGAACAGCGTCCAGTCGACCGGACCGTCGAACGACAGCGCGAAGGCGTGGATGGTCTCGTCGTGGCGATTGCGGTCGAGGGCTTCGGCAGGGTCGTCGGCCGCAAGCTCAGCCGCGAACCAGCGTCGCGCCGCCTCGCTGCGGCCGGCCGTCGCGAACAGGTCATGCGACAGCAGTGCCGCGGCATCGAGTGGCGCCTCGGCGGCTCGCCACAGCGGCGCCGACGGATTGATGCGACCGAGCCGCTCGACCAAGGCATCGGTCCCCGCCGCCCCGGCAAGATCGGTCTTGGTCAAGACAAGGCGATCGGCGACGGCGATCTGCTTGGTGCATTCGACCTGACGGGCGAGCTGGGCCGAGCCGTTCACCGCGTCCACGGTGGTGATGACGTTGCCGAGCCGGAAGTGGTGGCGCAGCACGGGATCGGCCTGCACCGTCGACAGGATGGGGAATGGATCGGCGAGGCCGGTGCTCTCGACCACCAGCCGGCGGAAGCGCGGCACCGTCCCGCGCTCGCGCTTGGAGTGCAGGTCCCTGATCGCCGCCGACAGCTCGCCCCGGATGGTGCAGCACAGGCAGCCCGACTGAAGCAGCACCATGGTGTCGTCGATGCGCTCCAGCAGATGATGATCGAGCCCGACTTCGCCGAACTCGTTGATCAGGACGGCGGTGTCGCAAAGCGCCGGATCGGCGAGCAGGCGCTGCAGCAGCGTGGTCTTGCCCGAGCCCAGGAAGCCCGTGATCAGGTTGACCGGCGTAAAGACGGGCTCAGCCACTTGCCCCCTCCAGCCGGATAATGAGGTCGGGATCGAGCGGATCGCAGGGCCGGCCCAGCAGCCTCTCGGCGGCGGCCCATAGATGACCAAGGTCCTCTACCAGCTCGGTCTTGCCGGTCGCCGTCGACAGGAGGAACGAGCTCGCCTGCCAGTCGCTGAGCGTCAGGCCGTAGTAGCCCAACACCCGGCTGGCGCAGGCGACGCGATGCGCACGCTCGCGCCGGCGCTGCAGGGGATCGATGTTGCGGGTGAAGACGCCGGGGCGCGCAGCGGCGTCGGTCCAATGACCGCTGCCGCCGAGGACGCCGCAGAGGGAGCACATCTAATTCCCCGTCATGACGGTGGCGGCACACATCACTTCTTCCTCGGCGACCGCCGCACAAAATCGTCGGCCATCTCGTTCATGGTCACGAACCGCACGCCGGGATGGCCGATCATGTGGTGGTACAGCCGCTCCAGCATCATCAGCACGTGCGGCCGGC
>DATGZZ010000836.1:0-2612 GCA_035296945.1 Reyranella sp. | reverse complement strand
AGGATCTGGCGGCGGCCGAGCTCGCCGTCACGGCTCGATAAGCGCGCCGTCCTTCTTCAGGGCGTCGATCTCGGCTTCGCTGAGGCCGGCTTCGGCAAGAACGCTTCGCGAATCCGCGCCCATCAGCGGCGCCATGCGCCGGATGGCGGGCGGCGTGCGGCTCATGCGCATCGGCGGCTCGACCATCATGATCTCGCCCTCGCTGGGATGCGGGTACTTCTTGAAGAGCTGCCGCCACACCAGGTGCGGATCCTCGAACAGGTCGCTGGGCTTCGATACCGGCGCATTGGGGATCTGCGCCTTGTCCAGAAGCGTGACCCATTCCGTGGTGGTCCGGGTCGGCGCCAGGGCCTCGACCATGGAATACATGTCGTTGATGTGCAGCGAGCGGGCGTTCAGCGTCGAATAGCGCGGGTCCCGCAGCACCTCCGGCCGGCCGACGATCTCGAAGAAGTTGCGCCAGTGCTTGTCGTTGTAGGGCAGGATCGCCATCCAGCCGTCCAGGGTGCGAAACGGCTTGCGGGTGCGGGCGAGCAGCCGTGTGTAGCCGACCTCGCCCTCGTCGGAGAACGTCCGTTCCCACAGGTGCTCGACCATCAGCCAGGCGGCCATGGTCTCGAACATCGGCACCTCGACGAACTGGCCCTCGCCGGTGCGCTGTCTATGCATCAGGGCTGAAAGCGTCGAGAAGGCGAAGGTGAGCCCGACCGTCTTGTCGGCAATGATGGTCGGCGGATAGCGCGGGACGTCGTCGCCGGCTGCGCGTCCCATCAGGTCGGCGATGCCGAAGCGGGCCTGGATGGCGTCGTCGTAGGCCGGCAGCTTGCCGTAGGGGCCGTCGGCCGAGTAGCCGTAGGCGCCGACATAGACGATGTCGGGCTTGATCTTGCGGATCGCCTCGTAGCCCAACCCCAATCCCTCGATGGCCTGCGGCCGGAGCGCATGGACGAAGGCGTCGGCCGTGGTCACCAGCCTGAGCAGCGCCGCCTTTGCCGCCGGGTTCTTGAGATCGAGGCAGAGCGATCGCTTGTTGCGGTTCACGTAGAGGTAGGTCGGTCCCATGCCCGGCGTCTTCGCCGGCTTGCCGATATGGCGCACCATGTCGCCTTCCGGCGCCTCGACCTTGATCACGTCGGCGCCCTGGTCGGCCAGCAGCATGGTGCCGTAGGGGCCGAGGATGATGTTGGTCAGGTCGACGATCCTGATGCCTTCGAGCGCGCCGGGCATTTTTTCTCTCTGTAGGGAACCGCACGAGACTGCCACTGCCCGGAGGTGGCGTCACCGGCTCTGCCACTGCGACGCAGAACGCAGGCGGAAGCGATGAACGTGCGCCGCCACAGGCGCAGCGGCGCGTACGACAACGCGCCATGTATCAGGGCTGTGGCCACACGGACGTACTACCTATTGCGATAAAGGACCGTGGCATCGCTGCCCTTCGCTGAGTTGCAGCTGTGGAACGAGGACAACAAACCCGTGCAGCGCGGCATGGCTGGCGAGATCGTCGCCAGCTGCGACAGACAGATGCGCGGCTGGAACGACGCCGAAGCGGCGGCCGAGCATCGTCGATGGCTGGCGACGTCGGTCGCTCGATGCCTTCAACGACCTCTACAGTCACGCAGAGTCGTGTCGCCTCGCGCGCCGTTGATCAAGACACCGGCCGGAAAGAATCGAGCGCAAGGAACTTCGCGAGCCGTTCCGGGTTGGACCGGCTGACGGCGTGCGCGGCACGCCTGCGCGAACGAGTCAAGAGGTGCGCGCAATTCACCTTCTGCGTTGGGTGTTATGAGACCGTTGTGCGACGCGCGTTGTCGGTGTAGCCAAGGACCAAGCAAAGGCGGGGGCGATGCGGAGCAACGTCGCAAGAAGACAACCAGAGACCAAGCCGGCATCAAGTCCGGCAGCACGGGCCTACCGCATCGAAGAGCAAGTCGGTTATCTGCTGCGACGGGCGCATCAACGCGCCTCCTCCATCTTCCAGGTGACGATCGGCGATCCCAACATCACGCCGACGCAGTACTCGAGCATGGTGAAGCTGCACGAGTACACCGAGCTCTCGCAGAATCATCTCGGCCGACTGGTCGGCATGGACAAGGCGACGATGCAGGGCGTCGTGCGCCGTCTCAAGGAACGTCACCTCGTCGATTCGCGTCCGCATCCCGGCGACGCGCGGCGCACGCTGCTCAGCCTCACCACCGAAGGCCATCGCCTGATCACCAGGCTGCTGGTCAACGGGCCGGCGGTGTCGCGCGAGACTCTGAAGCCGCTCAACAACCAGGAGCAGCGCCAGCTCCTCGAGCTTCTTTCCCGGATCGTCTGAATCTTTGCTGGGAGCGCGCCACTCCGTGGCGCTCATGGGCTGTGTGATCCACAAAGATGCGCCACGGAGTGGCGCGCTCCCAGCAAAGACCATGAGCTCCAATTGACTCCCCTGATGCCCATGGGCATCGTACGTACACGAACGAAATGGGTGTCTACCTTCGTCCCCACAGCCTTGATGAGGCGCTGAGTGCTCTCGCTCGGCCGCACACGGTGCTGGCCGGTGGCACCGACTTCTACCCGGCGCGGGTCGGCCGGGCGATCGACGAGGACGTGCTCGATATCGGCGGCATCGA
>DATGZZ010000835.1:0-5610 GCA_035296945.1 Reyranella sp. | reverse complement strand
CGACCAGGTCGACATGGTGATGTGCACCCATCTGCACGTCGATCACGTCGGCTGGAACACCAAACTCGAGAACGGCAAGTGGGTGCCGACCTTCAAGAACGCGAAATACGTGTTCAGCCACACCGACTACGACCACTACCGCAAGGTCGACAGCGATCCCAAGACCGCGCCGGCCAACGCCGGCTCCTTCCGCGATTCGGTGCTGCCGGTCGTCGAGGCGGGGCTGTCGCAACTGGTCGACGGCGCGGCCCAGCTCGACGAGAATCTCAAGGTCGAGCCGGCGCCAGGGCACACGCCCGGCACGATCGCCATCAAGTTCGAATCGCGCGGCGAGAAGGCGTTGTTCTGCGGCGATATCCTGCATCATGCGTTGCAGGTCTATCGTCCGGAGTGGAACAGCTTCGCCTGCGCCGAGGCCGTCGGCGCCCGCAAAAGCCGGCGCGAGGCGCTGGAGCACTGTGCCGGTTCGAATGCGCGCCTGATGCCCTGCCATTTCGGCGCGCCGTTCACCTGCCACATCGACCACAAGGGAAGCGGCTTCGTGCCGCGCTTCGATGCAAGCTTCTAGAAGGGGAAAGAAATGATCTACGAACTGCGTGTCTACAAATGCGTGCCGGGCCGCCTGCCGGCCCTCAACAACCGTTTCGCCAACATCACCCTGAAGCTGTGGGAGAAGCACGGCATCAAGCAGGCCGGGTTCTGGACCACGCTGGTGGGCGAGTCCAACCAGGAGCTCTATTACCTGCTGGCCTGGGAATCGCTGGCCGATCGTGAGAAGAAGTGGACCGCCTTCCAGGCCGACCCCGAGTGGCTGGCCAAGCGCGCCGAGACCGAGAAGGACGGCCCCATCGTCGCCAACGTCTCGAACCAGTTCCTGACGCCGACGACCTATTCGTCGGTCAAATGACAGCGAAGCTGTCATGTTGAGCGAAGCGAAACATCCTTCTTGTCGCAGAATAGATCCTTCGCTGCGCTCAGGATGACAAAGGACGCGTGTCGCGTCCTTTGTCACTCGGCCTTGAGGCCCGCTTCCTTGGCGAGGCGGGCCCACTTGGCGAGGTCATCGGCGACGTAGGCCGCGAACTCGGACGGCGTGCCGAACTGCGGATCGGCGCCGAGGTCGGTGAACTTGGCGGCGACGTCGGGCGAGCGGACTGTTGCGTCGACCGCGGCATGCAGGCGGCTGACCAGGGCCGGCGAGGCGCCGGCAGGAAGAAAGATGCCGTACGAGATCGCGGCTTCGTAGCCCGGCAGGCCGGACTCGGCGATGGTCGGGACGTCGGGTGCCGCGGCCGAGCGGACGAGCGAGGTCTGGCCCAATGTCCTGAGCTTGCCGGCCTTCACATGCGGCAACGCCGTCGACAGTCCGCCGAAATAGATGTCGACCAGGCCCGCCATCAGGTCGGCCATGGCCGGGCCGCCGCCTTTGTAAGGGACGTGCACGATGTCGACCTTGCCCATCGACTTGAACAGTTCGAGCGCGAGATGAGTGGCGCCGCCAGCGCCGGCCGACGCACCGTTGAGCTTGCCCGGCTGCGCACGCGCCAGCGCCAGGAGCCCCGCGACATCCTTGGCCGGCAGGTCGTTGCGCACCACCAGCAGCATGGGGTTGATGCCGATCGGTGCCACGGCGGCGAAATCGCTGCGGATGTCGTACGCCAGATTGCGATTGAGCGCCGGCGCCACGGTGGTCGAGCCGTTCGAGGCCAGCATGATGACGCTGCCGTCCGGGGCTGACTTGGCGACAGAGGCGGCGGCGATCTCGCCGTTGGCGCCGGCGCGGTTCTCGACCACGACGGAGCGCTTCAGCCGTTCGCCGATACCGGGTGCCACGATGCGGGCGAGAAGATCGTTCGGGCCGCCCGGCGGAAAGCCGACGACGAGGCGCAGCGGACGATCGGGAAAATCCACGGCCTGAGCGCGGACAGGGACGGGAGCGGCCAGCGGCAGAACGGCGATGCCGGCGAGCGCGTTGCGGCGACGAAGCTTGATCATGGGGAAACTATGCTAGGTTTGGCGCGCTTTGGGAGGAAATAAAATGAAACGCAGAACTCTATTGGCGGCGGCCAATGCCGCTGCGCTCGGCCTTGCCGGCTCGCCCGCCTGGGCACAGGCCCGGATCAGCGGCGACGTGCGGTTCTTTTGCGGCTTTCCGCCGGGCGGGACCGCCGACCTGCTGTGCCGCATCCTGGCCGACGCACTGAAGCCCGAGATCGGCCAGAACGTGATCGTCGAGACCAAGTCGGGCGCCTCGGGCTTCATTGCCAACGAGACCGTGGCCAACGCTGCCCCCGACGGGCGGACGGTCGGCCTGGCGGCGATGGCCGCCATGTGCGTGGCGCCGGTCATGCCGGGCCAGAAGCTGCCGATCAACGTCGACACCGATCTCACACCGATCGCCAACATCGTCGGCGTCTACAACATGCTGGTGTTCGGCAAGCACGTGCCGTTCCGCACCGTTCCCGAGCTGATCGAGCAGGCCAAGAAGAGCCCCGGCAAGATCTCCTACGCCTCGGCCGGCAACGGCACCTCGCAGCACCTTGCCGGCGAGCTGTTCAAGAAGATGGCGGGCGTCAATCTCCTGCATGTGCCCTATCGCGGCGGCGCGCCGGCCATCCAGGACATTGTCGCCGGCAATTGCGACATCATGTTTGGCAACATGCCGGAGTTCTTGGGCCAGATCGGCGGCAAGAACCTGATCCCGATCGCCTTCGGCTCGCCCCGGCAATCGCCGATGTTTCCCGACCTGCCGCTGATCTCGCAGTTCGTCCCGGGCTATTCGGTGGTGAACTGGTTCGGAGTCTTCGGCTCGCGCGGCCTGCCGGCCGATCTCACCGAGCTGTGGAACAAGGCGTTGCGCGCCGCCGTCGCCAAGCCGGATGTGCAGAAGCGCTTCCTCGACAGCGGCATGGATACGATCATCGGCACGCCGGCCGACCTCGAGGCCACCATCGTCGCCGATCGCAAGAAGTGGGCGGAGGTCATCCAGGAAGCCGGCATGCGCGCCGACTAGGCCATGCCGCTGGCGACGACCCGGCAGGGCAGCCTGCATTACGAGATCGTCGACCGGGTGGCGCCCGCGCGCGCACCGCGCGAGGCGATCCTGTTCCATCACGGCATCGGCGCCAGCGCCGGCATCTGGGCCGGCTGGTTTCCGGCGCTGGCCGATGCGCACCGGCTGGTGAGCTTCGACATGCGCGGCTACGGGCGCTCGCACGTCCCGGCGGCGGACTTCGCCTGGTCGCTCGAGCAGATGGTCGACGACCTGTTCGCCGTCGCCGATGCCGCGGGATTGCCGCGCTTCCATCTCGTGGGCGAATCGATCGGCGGCACGGTGGCCCTGGCCGCAGCACTGGCGCGGCCGCAGCGCATCGCCACGCTCACCGTCAGCAACGGCGCCCATCTCGGCGCCTCGATCCGACGCGCCGAAGCCTGGCAGCGGCAGCTCGACGAAGGCGGTGTGAAGGCCTGGTCCGATGCGTTCCTGCGCGACCGCTTCCATGACGATGCGCTGTCGGCCGATCAGCGCGCCTGGTTCGCCGCGCAGCAGGAGAAGTGGCCGCGCGAGTCGATCCTCAATGCCCTGCGCGTGCTGATCGGCACCGACCTTTCGGCACGGCTGAAGGACATCGCCCAGCCGACCTTGCTGCTGCATCCCGACGGCAGTCCCTTCATTCCGGTGCCGGTCATGGCCGAGCTGCACCGCCTGCTGCCCGATGCCGAGCTCAACGTCATCGGGCATTCACGCCATGGTTTGCCATATTCCCATGCCACCGTGTGCGCATCGTTGCTGCGGGCTTTTCTCGACCGCAAGGGCTGAAAGGAAGACCATGGGACGGATGTTGGCCGGCATCGCCCCAATAGCGATCGGGTTGGCGATCGGGTTGGCGATCGGGTTGTTTGCCACGCCTGGCCTGGCGCAGGAGAAGCTCGCCATCTGGTGGGCAAAAGGCGCCTACCAGGCCGAAGACGACGCGCTGCTTGCGGTGGTGAGGAAATTCGAAGCCAGGTCGGGTGTGAAGGTCGAGCTCACTTGGCATGCCGCGTCGGAGATGATTCCGAAGCTGACGGCCGCCGTGGACGCCGGCGCGCCGCCGGACATCGCCTATGCCGATGCCTTCAATCTGCAGGCGGCCGGCCGCTGGGCGTTCGAAGGCAAGCTCGAGGACATCTCCGACCTCATGGCGCCGATCAAGGATCGCTTCGCGCCCAACACCGCGGAGGCGGCCTGGCTCGCCAGCGGCAAGACCGGCAAGCGGGCCTACTACGCCTTTCCCCTCAAGCAGCAGACCCTGCACATCCAGTACTGGAAGGACATCCTGGCCGCGTCCGGCTTCAAGGAAAACGATATTCCCTATACGTGGCAGGAGTACTGGGCCTTCTGGTGCGACAGGGTGCAGCCGGCTTTTCGGGCGTCGGCCGGCGCCGCCGTGTTCGGCGTCGGCAGCCCGATGGGCATCGAATCGACGGACTCCTACAAGTCGTTCCTGGCGTGGCTCGATGCCTACGACGTCAAGCTGGTCGACGAGGGCGGCAAGATTCTGGTGGGCGATGCCAAGGTGAGGCAAGGGCTGATCGACGCGCTCAAGGCCTATACCGACCTCTACGCCAAGGGCTGCACGCCGCCGCAGTCGACCGCTTGGAAGGATGGCGACAACGACCTCGCCTTCAACGGCCGGACCGTCGTCATGACGCCCAACTCCTCGCTGCCGATCGCGGACAAGTGGCTCGACGACGCCAACAACGCCAGGCTCGCCGCCCCGCAGCGCGCGCAGGGCCGCAAGGCCTATGACGAGCTGATCGCCACGGCGGGTTTGCCCAGGAAGCCGGGCGGCGCGCCCCTGCTCTCGCGCGCCGACGTGAAGCTCGGCGCGATCTTCCAGGCCTCGAGAAACAAGGCGCGTGCCCGCGACTTCGTGAAGTTCCTGATGGAGGAGGACAACCTTCGCCCCTATGTCGAGAGCGCGCTCGGCCGCTGGTTCCCGGTCACCAGGGACGGCCAGAAGAGCGTGTTCTGGCAGGCCGACCGGCAACGCAAGTCGGTCTACGACCAGTTCATGGCCGGCACGGTGCCCTTCGAGTTCACGTCGAACTACAGGTTCGCCACCTTGGACAACGAGAACGTCTGGGCAAAGGCGATGCAACGCGTGGTGAACGACAAGGTGCCGGTCGACAAGGCGGTCGACGAGCTCATTGCCCGCATCAAGGACGTGGCCGGCTGACTATCGGCTGAGCCAGAGCGGCCTGGAGCCGACTGTCCCGAAGATCACGCTGCGATCCGTGGTCGAGACCATCCCCCTCGCTCTGGTCGGCAGGCCGGACGCGACGAAGTCGTTCTTTTTCTCGACGCCTTGTGCGGACAGACGCACGGCGAAAATCTGGCCGGAGATATAGGCCTCGTCGCCAAACCGCCGGCTGCTGTAGTCGCGCTCCTTGGGCATCGGTACGTCTTCCGGAATGGCGACGGTGCGTTCGGCGTAGCCGATGATCTCGATATCGCCATCTGTTATGCGGACGCCTCGCGCCGATGTCGGGAATGGTGAGGCGTCACGCCAAAGTTGCCGGATCGAACCGTCGTTCTTCACGATGTAAGCCGCAGCATGCACCTCC
>DATGZZ010000834.1:0-3159 GCA_035296945.1 Reyranella sp. | reverse complement strand
GCGCAGCCAGCGGTTGGCCGGATCGTCGTCGGCCCGGTCGTGCCAGTAGAGAAAGAGATCGAGCGTCGGCATGCGGAGCGGCATGGGCAGAACCCGCACCCCCGATCCGCTGGTCAGCAGCTTCGCGTAGCGCGCCGTCATGGTGAGCACCAGATCGCTCTCGGCCACCACCCGGAAAGCCGCCAGGTAGTTGCGGCAGCGCAAGCTGACATGGCGGCGCTGGCCGTGCTGGCCGAGCTCGATGTCCTCGGCGCCCGGGCCGCGGCGGCGCGACGTCACCATGACGTGCCTCTCGGCCAGGTATGCAGCCAGGGTGAAGCCCGGCCGCACCCGTGGATGGGCCTTGCGGGCCGCGACTACGAAGCGGTCGGCACTCACCCGCTGGCGATGGATGCGTTCCGACAGCGGCAAGGCGACGTCGAGCGCGGCATCGAGCGTGCCGTCGCTCAGGCCGCTCTCGATGCCGCGCCGGCGGACCTGCACCGTGCGCAGGTCGATGCCCGGCGCCTCGCGCGAGAGACGTCGCATCATCCGCGGCAGGATCAGCACTTCCATCGGATCGCGCATCGACACCGTGAAGCCGGTCCTGGTCTGCGCCGGATCGAAGCTCTCACCCTTCTCGATCAGCGTGCCGAGGGCCTGCAGCGACTGGCGCAGCGGCTCGACCAGGCGTTTGGTGAGCACCGTCGGCACGAGGGTACGGCCTTCGCGCACGAACAGCGGATCGTCGAACAGCTCGCGCAGTCGCGCCAGCGCGTGGCTGACCGCCGGCTGCGTGAGGTTGAGCCGCTCGGCGGCCCGGCTGACGCCGCCTTCGGCGACGATCGCGTCGAGCACGACCAGGAGGTTGAGATCGACGCGCGATAGATTAGTCATGTGCATGTGATATCATGAAATCTATTCAATTTCCTGATGCGGGGCGGAGCCTTAACGATGTGCGGGCAACATCAGGAGGCATGCCATGGAATTCGCCTATTCCGACAAGGTCGCGGCCCTGCAGGACAAGCTCGGGGATTTCATGGACCAACACATCTATCCCAACGAGGCGCAGCACGCCCGCGAGATCGAGACCGGTGACCGCTGGCAGCCGACGGCGCTGATGGAGGAACTCAAGAGGAAGGCCAGGCTCGAAGGCCTGTGGAACCTCTTCCTGGCGCATTCGCCGCGCGGTGCGGGCCTCAGCAACCTCGAATACGCACCATTGTGCGAGATCATGGGCCGCTCGCCGATGGCCTCGGAGGTGTTCAACTGCTCCGCGCCGGACACCGGCAACATGGAGACACTGGAGCTCTACGGCAACGAGGCGCAGAAGGAGCAGTGGCTGAAGCCGCTGCTGGCGGGCGAGATCCGCTCGTGCTTCGCCATGACCGAGCCTGCCGTGGCCTCGTCCGACGCCACCAACATCGAGAGCATCATCCTGGGCGACGGCGATCACTACGTGATCAACGGCCGCAAGTGGTGGACGACGGGTGCGCCCGACCCGCGCTGCAAGATCGCGATCTTCATGGGTAAGACCGATCCGTCGAATCCCGACCGCCATCGCCAGCAGTCGATGGTGCTGGTGCCGATGGACACGCCGGGCGTGACGCTGGTGCGGCCGCTTTCGGTGTTCGGCTACGACGACGCTCCGCACGGCCATGCCGAGGTGACGTTCGACAATGTCCGGGTGCCACGCTCCAACATCCTCTTGGGCGAAGGCCGCGGCTTCGAGATCGCCCAAGGCCGCCTGGGACCGGGCCGCATCCACCACTGCATGCGCGCGATCGGCTCGGCCGAGCGGGCACTGGAAGACATGTGCAAGCGCGTGAAGTCGCGCGTGGCCTTCGGCAAGCCGCTCGCCGAGCAGACCGTGACCTTGGAGCGCATCGCCGAGGCGCGCATCATGATCGAGCAGGCGCGGCTCCTGGTGCTCAAGGCCGCCTACATGATGGACACGGTCGGCAACAAGGTGGCGCGGGCCGAGATCGCCATGATCAAGGTCGCCGTCCCCAAGATGCTGTCGAGCGTCGTCGACATGGCGATCCAGGCACATGGCGCGGCCGGCGTCTCCGGCGATTTCGGCCTGGCCAAGGCATATGCCTCGGCCCGTGCGTTCAGGTTGTTCGACGGCCCCGACGAGGTCCATCGCAATCAGATCGGCGCGCTGGAACTGCGCAAGTACAACTAGTAGCTCGTTACAGACAGGGTGACAGCACTGCTGGCACGTCGGTCGACCGACGCAAGGCATGGTATGGAAGACGCAATGGCCCCCAGGTATGGCCCCTGCTGGAGCGCCAAAAGTCGCAACAAAAGAACCGGCCTCGCCGGCGGGCGCTACGAAGACGACATTAACTGTAGTTATTGACAAGCACGGCGGTTTTGAGTATGGTCAGGGCGTCTGTCGCTCTATGCATCGTTCATCCGATCGTGTGCCAGACCGCTCCCGCCCTGGAGCCGGTCCTTCCGTCCGGCTGTGTCCCGCCGGGCACCCGGGCGATCGCGGTTCCATAGGGCATGAGGGGGCCGGCTGATTCCAGCCGGACCCCTCATGCTCTAGGGAGTCACGTCTGCAGCTCGGCCATGAGGGCGCTGGGGGTCTGGCCCGACAGGCGGCGCACCTCGCGCGCGAGATGGGCCTGGTCGGCGTAGCCCGCCTCGCTCGCCAATATGGCGAGCGGCGCGCGGGCCATCGGCAGCAGGCGCAGGAAGCGCTGGAAGCGCAGGATCCGCTCCAGGGTCTTGGGGCCGTAGCCGAAGGCTTCGCGACAATGGCGACGCAGGGTGCGCTCGCTCCAGCCGAACTCGGCAGTCAGTTCGCTGACGACGCTGTTGGTCGGCCGCCCCCCTCCGCTCAGCGCTGCGACAGTCGCTTCGACGATCGTATCGGCTGACGCCACCTCCGGCAGCCGCGCAATCAACGCCTGCTCGAGCACCATCGCAGCTGCGGCCGCGCTAGTCGCATGCGCCAGCCTGTCCGACAGCACCTCGACGGCTCGCCGGTCCCAGACCTCGTCCAGCGGCTGGTGCCGGTTCACGAGCCCGGTTGCGGGCACGCCGAGCCAGCGACCGGCGACACCGGGATGGAAGCGCACACCGGCAAGCTTGACGGCGCCGGGCATCGTGAGGGTGACGACCTCGGTGTTCGGGCCGGCGATCTGCAGCCCGCCGCCGGTCCAGTAG
>DATGZZ010000833.1:0-4279 GCA_035296945.1 Reyranella sp. | reverse complement strand
GAGCGCTGGTATCGCGAGATGCGCATCCGCCGCGTCGGCGAGGGGCCGAGCGAGGTGCAGCGCATGGTGATCGCGCGCGAGATCCTGGGCAGCAACCTGCGATGAGCAAGCCGCTGGCGGGCATGAAAGTCGTCGAGTTCGGCCAGAATCTCGCCGGACCCTATTGCGGACAGATCCTGGCCTTCCTTGGCGCCGAAGTGGTCAAGGTCGAGCGGCCCGAAGGCGACGATGCACGCAAATGGGGCCCGCCCTTCATCGAGGGCGACTCCGTGGGCTTCATTGCCCTCAACCGCGGCAAGAAATCGATCACCTGCGATCTTAGCGACAAGGCCGAGCGCGAGGCGCTGATCGAGCGCATCGGCGCAGCCGACGTCTTCATCCACAATCTGCGCGCCGACGTGCCGGCCAAGTTCGGCATCGATGGCGCCTCGCTCACCAAGCGCTTCCCGCGGCTGATCTATGCCGATCTCGGTGCCTTCGGCCATGCCGGCCCGTGGAAGGAGCGGCCGGGCTATGAGCCGATCGTCCAGGCGGTGGCCGGGCTGATCTCGCTGAACGGCGATCCTTCGGGGCCGGAAGCGCGCATCGGCGTCTCGATCATCGACCTGTCGACCGGCATGTGGACGGCGATCGGCGTGCTGGCGGCGATCGCCCAGCGCGCCGCCACAGACCGCGGCAGCCTGGTCAACACCTCGCTGTTCGAGAGCGGCCTGATGTGGGCGTCGAATCACGCCGCCAACTACTCGGTCACCGGCAGGATGGCGGCGCGCCAGGGCACCGGCCATCCCTCGCTTACGCCCTACCAGGCATTCGAGTGCAGCGACGGACCGCTGATGATCTGCCCGGGCAACGACCGGCTATGGCGCAAGTTCGCCGAGGCGCTCGGCCATCCGGAATGGCCGGACGAGCCGCGCTTCAGGAGCAACGTCGAACGCATGCAGCACCGCGACCTGCTGCTGGGCATGATTGCCGAGATCATGAAGCACAAGAGCCGCGACTACTGGTCGGGCAAGCTCGATGCGCTGGGCGTGCCCAACGGGCCGCTCAACACCGTGCCGCAGGTGCTCGAGCTCGCTCAGGTGGCCGCGCTCGGCATGTTCACCCAACCCTACGCGGGCTCGAACGCGCTGTTCCACGGCCTGCCCGTCAGCTTCGACGGCGAACGCGCGGCCGAAGTCGCCAAGGCGCCGAAGATCGGCGAGCACAACGGTAAGGTTTAGCCGGCGAAGCTCAGGCAGTATTCGCGCACGCGCTCGAGCGGGATGCGCGCGTGGCTTTGCACGATGATGAACTTGCCGCCGGGGTCGGTGCCGTTGGGCAGCTTGACCAGCCGCTCGAAATCGTCGGCGCCCCACACGCAGGATTGCTCGGAGAACAGGTGCACGCTGGCGCCGTAGCAGGTGTTCCATTCGACGTGATAGTCGAACAGGTTGCCCTGCATCTCGGCGACGGTGGTGTAGAGCGAATACTCGGTCCACGGCACGCTCATCGGCCGACGCATCTTCCAGGACATCAAGGCCTTGGTCGACGAGCCCTGCGAGCCGTTGCGCATGTAGGTCAGCGTCTGCGCGGCGAGATCGCCATGCAGCAGGTTGGGCGTCACCGACAGGCCGTGGCCCTTGGCGTCGTAGTAGGTGCCGACTACCTCGGTGACGTTGCGCCACCAGTCGTGATGGACCTTGGGCTCCCAGCGCGACAGGCCGCGGCCGTCGTCGACGAAGGTCCGCGAATCGAAGTCGCCGACGCAGCAGACGTCGGAATCGAGCGTCAGGTAGCCGCCGAAGCCCAGCATCACCGGCACCTGCAGCTTGACGATCTGCTGCCGGTACCAGCCGGTCATCAGATAGAAGCTCGAGAACCACGGAAAGAAATCGCTCTCCGGCCGCACCGACACGTTGATGTTGGGAAAGCGCGGCAGGCTGGTGCGCAGCAAATGGGTGTCGCTGCCGGGCGAAACGATCAGCAGCTCGAAGGGCTTGGCATCGCGCCAGTGCTTGGCCAGCGATTCGATCAGAAGACCGGCACGCTCCAAGTCGCCCCGGCGCTTAATCTTGCGCAGAGCCAAGGGCAGGATGGCTTGGCGGACTTCGGAAAACATCGTCTTGGTTGGCCTGAAAATACATGTGGGGTGGGGCGCCTTCCACATCAATTGCTTGGGCAACCTGTGGGGTATGACCTACCAGCGGCAGAACGTCCCAATCAAATACGGTGGGAAAGACCGCTTTGCCCCCAGGGAATCAGGGGCCCCAAAAAAGACGCCGGGCCCAAAGGCCCGGCGAGTCAAACAGGGAGGCTTCACGTCTGGGAGACGTGGGATCATGAGGATCCCGAGTTTCGAACGCGAAAAGCAAAGAACCGTTCGTGTCGAAAACCTGCCCTGAAAATAGTCTCCGCATTGCACATGGCTAGGGGGGAATTTCCGGCAACTGGCATGCGGTGGACGCATGCCTTTCATCGACTATGCAATCCTGCAGATCTGATCTTCAGAATCGTGTCTCTGCGACCTTCCGCAAAAGGAAGTCGCGGAACACGGCGATGCGCTTGGAATGCCGCAATTCCTCGGGATAGGTGAAATACACATCGGTCGTGCGGACATTGAGGTCAGGCAGGACCATGTCGATCTTGGTCGACTCGCGGGCCAGGTAGTCGGGCAGCGAAGCTATCCCCAGGCCGGATTCGACGGCGCGGAAGATGCCGTAGGTGTTGTTGACGCGCAGCACGACGAGACGGCTTGCCTGATCGGGGTTGCCTTCTCGCAGCAGCCAATTGACGTCCTGCACGGGTGCGCGCGCATCCTCGCCGAAGATGATCAGGCGGTGCTGGTCGAGCTCGTCGACCGACTTGGGCTTGCCGTACTTCTGGATGTAGCTGTGCGCGGCGTAGACGTGGCTGCGCACGGTCAGCAGGTGCCGCTGCACCAGGCCGGGCTGGCGCGGCATCATCATGCGGATGGCCACGTCGGCCTCGCGCATACCGAGATCGAGCTCGTTGTCCGACAACACGAGGCTGACATCGATCTCGGGATAGGTGGTGATGAACTCGTGCATCTGCGCGGTCAGCCAGGTCGACCCGAAGCCCACCGTGGCGTGGATTTTTAGACGGCCGGCCGGCTTGTCCTGGTTGGCGCGCAGCAGCGCCTCGGCGGTGTTGACCTTGGCCGCCATGTCGCGCGCCGTGCGATAAAGCAACTCGCCCTGCTCGGTGAGGATCAGGCCGCGCGCATGGCGGTGGAACAGCATGACGCCGAGCTGCTCTTCGAGCGCGCCGATCTGGCGCGAGATCGCCGATTGGCTGAGTTTCAGTGATTCGCCGGCGTGAGTGAAGCTTCCCGCGTCAGCTACGGCCTGGAAGATCCGCAGCTTGTCCCAGTCCATGACATCGCCTCCCTGAGGCCCTTGGCGCTCCGTGCCAAAGGCCCGTTTCGCGCTTTGCCGCCGTACGCTACTCCGCGGCTTGCGCGAGGCGGGCTTCCTGGCCCGCCAACCATTTCTCCGCCTCCAGCGCCGCCATGCAGCCGGTGCCGGCCGCCGTTACGGCCTGGCGGAAGATCTTGTCCTGCACGTCGCCCGCCGCCCAGACGCCTTCGACGTCGGTGGCGGTCGAATCGGGCCTGGTGATGAGGTAGCCCTCGCCGTCCATGGCGAGCTTGCCCTTGAACAACTCGGTGTTGGGCGAATGGCCGATGGCGATGAACACGCCGTCGGTCGCGAATTCCTTCTCCGCCCCGGTCTTGACGTTGCGCACGCGCACGCCTTTGACCAGCGGCGCGGGCTTGGCCTCGCCCGTGATCTCCTGCAGCGTGTGATCCCACAGCACCGTGACCTTGGGGTTCTTGAACAGGCGCTCCTGCAGGATCTTCTCGGCGCGGAACGAATCGCGGCGGTGGATCAGCGTCACCTTCGAGGCGTGATGGGTGAGATAGAGCGCCTCTTCGACGGCGGTGTTGCCGCCGCCGACCACGACCACTTCCTTGCCGCGGAAGAAGAAGCCGTCGC
This sequence comes from Reyranella sp., assembly GCA_035296945.1. Taxonomy (GTDB): domain Bacteria; phylum Pseudomonadota; class Alphaproteobacteria; order Reyranellales; family Reyranellaceae; genus Reyranella. The sequence continues at coordinate 284 of DATGZZ010000833.1, read as the reverse complement.
AGGTCGCACAGGCCGACACGCCGCCGCCGCGAAAGGTCTCCTCGGTCGGGATGCCGAGCCACTTCGCCGTGGCGCCGGTCGAGATGATCAACGCCTCCGCTTCATAGCGATCGCCCGAATCGCCCAGGCAGACGAACGGCCGGCGCGACAGGTCGACGTCTACGACGGTGTCGAAGAAGAGCTGGGTGCCGACATGCTCGGCCTGCCTCTGCATCTGCTCCATCAGCCAGGGGCCCTGGATGACGTCGGCGAAGCCCGGGTAGTTCTCCACGTCCGTGGTGATG
>DATGZZ010000832.1:0-8168 GCA_035296945.1 Reyranella sp. | reverse complement strand
TGGGCCATGGCGCGGTGAGCGATCCGGTTGCGCGTGCGATGGCTGCAGGTGCCCTCGCCCGCTCCGGTGTTGATCTCGCCGTATCAGTCACCGGCGTTGCCGGGCCCGGCGGCGGCACGCCCGACAAGCCGGTCGGCCTCGTCTACCTCGCCGGCGCCCGTGCCGGCCACGACATCGTCGCCGAGCGTCACGTCTTTCCGGGCGACCGCGACACAATCCGCCGTGTGGCGGTGATCACCGCGTTGACGATATTGGCGTCGCTGGCCGAGCGCTAGATTTGCCGTAGAGGTCTTTGGCCCGCGCCTCGAAGGCGCTGACCATGCGCTTCACCGCCTCGGCAAACAGCAGGCGCACGGTCTGCTGCAGCAGGATCGAGCGGAAGTCGAACTCCAACTCGAAGTCGATCAGGCAGCCGTCGGGATGGGGCTGAAAGATCCAGCGGCTGGCCAGGCGGCGGAACGGGCCTTCGATACCGGTGCTGTCGATGCGCGGGCCGCCAATCGCGTCCGGCGCCAGCACGACGCGCGAGGCGAACTTCTCGTGGAACGGTCCGAAGCCGATCGCCAGCTCGGCAATCTGCACATTGGGTCCCTCGCGCCGGCGAATCCGTCCGGCGTGGCACCACGGCAGGAACTCCGAATAACGCGGCACGTCGGCCACCAGCTCGAAGAGCTGCAGGGGCGTGTACGCAACGACCCGCCGTTCGGTATGGCGCGTGACGCTCAAGCGGGCCGGCTCACGCGGACTTGGCCGCGCGCACGGCGCGCAGGCGGGCGAAATCGTCGCCGGCGTGATAGCTCGAGCGCGTGAGCGGCGAGGCCGACACCATCAGGAAGCCCTTGGCGCGGGCGAGCGTCGCCAGCTCATCGAACTCGGCCGGTGTCCAGAAGCGGTCGATGGCTGCGTGCTTGGGCGTCGGTTGCAGGTACTGGCCGACGGTAAGGAAGTCGACGTCGGCGGCGCGCAGGTCGTCCATCACCTGCAGGATCTCCTCGCGCGTCTCGCCCAGCCCGACCATCAGGCCGGACTTGGTGAACATCGAAGGATCGATCTCCTTCACCTTCGCCAGCACTTGCAGCGAGGTGAAGTAGCGCGCGCCGGGACGGATGGTCGGATAGAGCCGCGGCACGGTCTCGAGATTGTGGTTGAACACGTCGGGCCGGGCCGCGACCACGGTCGCGATGGCGCCCTCCTTGCGCAGGAAGTCTGGCGTCAGCACTTCGACCGTCGTGTTGGGCGCTTGCTGGTGCAGTGCGCTGATCACTTGAGCGAAGTGTCCTGCTCCGCCGTCCAACAGGTCGTCGCGGTCGACCGAGGTAACGACGACGTGGCCCAGCCCGAGCTTGCCCACGGCTTCGGCGATGTTGGCCGGTTCATGCGGATTGAGCGCGCCCGGCTTGCCGGTGGCGACGTTGCAGAAGGCACAGGCCCGCGTGCAGGTGTCGCCCATGATCATGAAGGTGGCGTGCTTTTGCTTCCAGCATTCGCCGATGTTGGGACAGGCCGCCTCCTCGCACACCGTGGCGAGGCCGTACTGGCGCATCAGGCGCTTTGTCTCGGCATATTCCGGCGAGTTTGGCGCACGCACCCTGATCCATTCCGGCTTGCGCCGGATGGGATTGTCCGGCCGGTGCGCCTTCTCGGGGTGGCGCTCGGCGCGGCTCAGCGGGAGCTTGTCGCCCAGGTCGTTTGGGGTTCCGTCCATGACGGCCTAGATATGGAGCGTTCGCCCGTAGGCCGCCAGTACCGACTCATGCATCATTTCCGACAGGGTGGGATGCGGGAACACCGTGGCCATCAGCTCGGCCTCGGTGGTCTCGAGCGTCTTGGCGACGCTGTAACCCTGGATCAATTCGGTAACCTCGGCGCCGATCATATGGGCGCCCAAAAGCTCGCCGGTCGTGGCGTCGAAGATGGTCTTGATGAAGCCCTCGGGCTCGCCGAGCGCAATCGCCTTGCCGTTGCCGATGAAGGGGAACTTGCCGACCTTGACAGCCAAGCCCTTGGCCTTGGCGGCAGCTTCGGTGAGCCCGATGCTGGCAACCTGCGGCTGGCAGTAGGTGCAGCCCGGGATGTTCTCGGTCTTCATCGGGTGCACGCCCTTCACGCCGGCGATCTTTTCGATCACCAGCACGCCCTCGTGCATGGCCTTGTGAGCGAGCCAGGGCGGGCCGGCAACATCGCCGATGGCGTAGACGTTGGGCTCGCCCGTAAAACCCCACTGGTCGATCACGATGTGGGTCTTCTCGACTTTCACCTTGCTGCCTTCCAGACCCAGGTTCTCGACATTGCCGACGATGCCGACGGCGCTGATCACGCGATCGACGGTGATCTCCTGGCTCTTGCCGCCGGACGTGATTGTCGCGGTGACATTGTCCTTGCCCTTCTTCAGGCCGCCGACTGTGGCGCCGGTCAGGATCTTCATGCCCTGCTTCTCGAAGGCGCGCTTGGCGAAGGCCGAGACCTCTTCATCCTCCACCGGAAGAATACGGTCGACCACCTCGGCCACCGTCACCTCCGCCCCCATGGTGCGATAGAAGCTCGCGAACTCGATGCCGATCGCACCGGACCCGATCACCAGGAGCGACTTGGGGAACTCCGGCGGCACCATTGCTTCCTTATAAGTCCAGACGAGCTTGCCGTCGGACTCCAGGCCGGGAAGCTGGCGCGCCCGCGCGCCGGTCGCCAGGATCACGTTCTTGGCGGTGAGCGTCGTGTTGCTCTTGTCGTTCATCGCCACGGCGAGCTTGCGCTGGCCACCGTCGACGCCCGCGAGCTTGGCCGTGCCGTCGAACACCGTGATCTTGTTCTTTTTCATCAGGCCTTTGACGCCGTTGCTGAGCTGGTTCGCGACCTTGCGCGAGCGCTCGACGATCTTCTTGGCATCGTAGGAGACGTCCTTGACAGACAGACCGAAGGCGTCTGCATGCTTGATCAGCCCGTAGACCTCCGACGTGCGCAGCAGCGCCTTGGTCGGGATGCAGCCCCAGTTGAGGCAGATCCCACCCATGTGCTCGCGCTCGACGACGGCAGTCTTCATGCCGAGCTGGGCGGCGCGGATGGCGGCGACGTAGCCGCCCGGCCCGCCGCCTACGATGATAATGTCGAAATTCGTCTCGGCCATCGTGAGTCCCCTTTAGGACCGCTCACCGCGAAGTGGCGAGGGAAGACTGTCACCCCGAGCGCAGCGAGGGGCCTTTAGAGCCGCAGGAAAGGTCCCTCGCTTCGCTCGGGATGACAGCGGACGCGTATCGGGCATTTTGCGAATCCGGACTAGACCAGCATCGAGGCTGGCTGCTCGACGTAGGCGCGCAGCGTTTGCAGGAACTGCGCGCCCATGGCGCCGTCGACCACGCGGTGATCGACCGCGAGCGTGCAGCTCATCATGTTGCGCACGACCATCTGGCCCTTGCGCACCACCGCCCGCTCCTCGCCCACGCCGACAGCCAGGATCATCGCCTGTGGCGGGTTGATGATGGCTGAGAAGTTCTGAATGCCGAACATGCCCAGGTTGGAGATGGTGAAGCCGCCGCCCTGGAACTCGTCGAGCTTGAGCTTGCCGGTCTTGGCGCGCGCGGCGAGGTCCTTCATCTCCGTCGCGATCTGAGCCAGGCCTTTCATGTCGGCGCTGCGCACGATCGGCGTGATCAGGCCGCGGTCGGTGGCGACGGCGACCGAGATGTCGACCGCGCCGTACTGGATCATCTCGTCCTCGGTCCACGAGGCGTTGCACTCGGGATGATCCCGCAATGCCTTGGCGCAGGCCTTGATCATCATGTCGTTGACCGAGACCTTGCTGCCCTTCTTCTCGGCGATGGCGTTGATCGCCTGGCGCGCCGCCAGCAGTGCATCGATCTCGAGATCCACCGTCAGGTAGAAGTGCGGCACCGTCTGCTTGGACTCGAGCATGCGCCGCGCGATGACCTTGCGGATCGAGGTGTGCGGCACGCGCGCGTCGCCCGGCGCCACGAACACCGGCTGTGCGCCGGCCGGCGGCGCCGCGCGAGGCGCCGGCGCGGCTGCCGGAGCAGCAGCGGGTGCGCCCGGCTTGGCCGCTTCAACGTCGGCTTTGACGATACGGCCGTTCGGTCCGCTGCCCTTGATGCGCGAGAGATCGAGACCCTTGTCCGCGGCGATGCGCTTGGCGAGCGGCGACGCGAAGATGCGAGCGCCGCCCGATGCCGCTGCGGGCTGCGGCGCGGGAGCGGCGGCAGGCGCGGGCTTGGGCGCGGCCGGAGCGGGTGCGGCGGCGGGCGTTGCAGCGGCTGCAGGCTGTGCGGCCGCAGGAGCTGCGGCCGGCCCGGCCGCGTCCTTGGGAACTTCCGTCTCGCCCTCCTCCAGCAGGATGGCGATGACGGCATTCACCTTCACGCCCTCGGCGCCTTCGGCCACGACGATCCGGCCGATCTTGCCCTCGTCGACCGCCTCGACCTCCATGGTCGCCTTGTCGGTCTCGATCTCGCAGACCACCTGGCCGGACTTGACGGTGTCGCCTTCTTTGACATGCCACTTGGCGAGCTTGCCCTCCGTCATGGTGGGCGACAGCGCGGGCATCAGGATATTGATCGACATGGTCTTGGCCCCGCGTCAGCGATTGCAGACTTCGCGGGCAGCCTCGACGATGTTCTCGGGCTGCGGCAGGGCCAACTTCTCGAGGTTGGCAGCGTAGGGTAGCGGCACGTCCAGCCCGTGCACGCGCTTGACCGGCGCATCGAGCCAGTCGAACGCCTGCTCCATCATCTGGGCGGCGAGTTCCGAGCCGATGCCGGCGAACGCCCAGCCCTCCTCGACCGAGACCAGGCGGTTGGTCTTCTTGACCGAGTTGACGACGGTCTCGGTGTCGAACGGACGCAGGCTCCTGAGGTTGATCACCTCGGCGTCGATGCCCTGCTTGGCGAGTTCCTCGGCGGCGGCCAGCGCCTTGCCGACCATGATCGAGAAGGCCGTTATGGTGACGTCCTTGCCCGGCCGCTCGATCTTGGCGCGGCCGATCGGCAGCACGAAGTCGGGATCGTCCGGCACGTCGAACGACTGGCCGTAGAGGATCTCGTTCTCGAGGAAGATCACCGGATTGGGATCGCGGATCGCGGCCTTGAGCAGGCCCTTGGCGTCGGCCGCGCTCCACGGCGCCAGCACGCGCAAGCCCGGAACGTGGGCGTACCAGCTCGCATAGCACTGGGAGTGCTGGGCGCCGACGCGCGCGGCAGCGCCGTTGGGCCCGCGGAAGACGATCGGGTTCGTCATCTGGCCGCCCGACATGTAGTGCGTCTTGGCCGCCGAGTTGATGATCTGGTCCATCGCCTGCATGGCGAAGTTGAAGGTCATGAACTCGACGATCGGCTTCAGCCCGCCGAACGCCGCGCCGACACCGAGGCCGGCGAAGCCGTGCTCGGTGATCGGCGTGTCGATCACGCGCTTGGCGCCGAACTCGTCGAGCAGGCCCTGGCTCACCTTGTAGGCGCCCTGGTACTGCGCGACCTCCTCGCCCATCAGGAAGATTTTTTCGTCGCGGCGCATTTCCTCGGCCATGGCGTCGCGCAATGCCTCGCGCACCGTCATGTGCGTCGTCTTGCCGGTCCATTCAGGCTCGGCGGCGGGCGGCGGCGATGACGGCGGTGCGGCATGCTGCGGCCGCAACTCCGCCTTGGGCTTGCCTTCGGTGTTGGGAACGTCGGCCTTCGCGGCTGTCGCCTGCGGCGGCTGGCTCGCGGCGGCCGGCTGCGCCTTGGCCGCGTCGGCGACGCTTTCGCCTTCGCCGGCAAGGATCAGGATGGGCGCGTTGACCTTCACGCCCTCGACGCCTTCCTCGATCAGGATCTGGGCGACCGTGCCTTCATCGACAGCCTCGACTTCCATTGTCGCCTTGTCGGTCTCGATCTCGCAGATCACCTGACCTGCCTTGACCGCGTCGCCGACCTTCACATGCCACTTGGCCAGCTTTCCCTCGGTCATCGTCGGCGAGAGGGCTGGCATCAAAACCGGAATTGGCATCTATCAGGCTCCGACCAGGACGTCGGTCCACAGCTCGGCGGGATCGGGCTCGGGACTGTGTTGGGCGAACTCGGCGGCGTCGTTGACGATCTTGCGGATGTCGGCATCGACTGCCTTGAGGGCGGCTTCGTCGGTCATCTTCTCTTCCAGCAGAATCTTGCGCACATGGTCGATCGGATCGCGCTCGTTGCGATACTTGTCGACCTCTTCCTTGGTCCGATACTTCGCCGGATCGCTCATCGAATGGCCGCGATAGCGGTAGGTCTGCATCTCGAGGATGTAGGGACCTTCGCCGCTGCGGGCATGCTCGACCGCCTTCTCGCCGGCCGCCTTCACCGCCACGACGTCCATGCCGTCGACCCGCTCGCCCGGGATGCCGAAGGACTCGCCATGGCGATAGAGCTCGGTGATGGCCGAGGCGCGCTCGACCGAGGTGCCCATGCCGTAGCGGTTGTTCTCGATGATGTAGACGGCCGGCAACTTCCACAGGGCGGCCATGTTCATGGCCTCGTAGACCTGGCCCTGGTTGGCGCTGCCGTCGCCGAAATAGGTCAATGAGACGTTCTTGTTGCCGTTGTACTTGTGGGCGAAGGCGAGGCCCGTGCCGATCGGCACCTGGGCGCCGACAATGCCGTGGCCGCCATAAAAGCTCTTCTCGCGGCTGAACATGTGCATGGAGCCGCCCTTGCCCTTGGAATAGCCGCTGGCCCGGCCGGTCAGCTCGGCCATCACGCCCTTGGGGTCCATGCCGCAGGCCAGCATGTGGCCATGGTCGCGGTAGGAGGTGATGATCGCGTCCTTGTCGATGACCGTTGCCTGCATGCCGACGACGACGGCTTCCTGGCCGATATAGAGGTGGCAGAAGCCGCCGATCAGGCCCATGCCATAGAGCTGGCCTGCCCGCTCCTCGAAGCGGCGGATCAGCAGCATGTCGCGATAGAAGGACTTGAGCTGGTCGGCGGACAGGCTGTTGTCGCCAGCGCCGGGGGGCTTGGTCGAGGCCGTCGGTTTGGCGGGAGAAGACTCGACCTTCGGCTTCGTGGCCGGTTTCGCCATTGATTTCCCCTCCGGTATCCCGTTGCCGCTTATAGCATCGCCCAACGCGATGTGGTTGATCTAGCAGCAAAAAACCAGCCGAGAGAGCGTGCGGCGCAGCATTTGAGAGATTGTTTGCGGGCGCCCCTTCGTGCCGGACAGTTTGTTTCAGGCGGCCGCGAGGCGAACCTGATCAACGCGTCACCGACGACGCCAATCAGCGCGTTGGCGTGAAGATGACGATGTCGTCCTTGCGCGAGAAATTCAGCAGCACCCGCGCCCGTTCATCCAGCATGTCGGGATCGAGGCTCTGGTTGCGCAGCGCGGCGACACGCCGCTCCCAGATCTTCCGTGTCGTCTCGGCCTCGGCAAGGTTCTGCTCGGCGACCAGCACTTCACGCTGCAGATGGACCATGGCGAGCAGGCCGCGATCACCGTTCACCAGGTGATAGCCGAAATACCCGAACACCGTGGCGAAGATGATCGGGGCCAGAATCTGACGTGGCCGCAACAACATATACGAAGGTCCCGCCGCCATATGGCAACATATGGTGTTGAGAAGTCAAGATTTTTCGAGATTCGAGGTCGCGCAGAGCCAACGCCGCCGACCTCATGCTGAGGAGCACCGCGAAGCGGTGCGTCTCGAAGCATGGGCCTCAGGCGAGGTGCGCGTTGCCCATCCTTCGAGACGCGACCCTTCGGGCCGCTCCTCAGATGAGGTCAATTCGTTAACCCGATCCGAACCCGCCGGTTATGCCGCCCCTTGTTGTCGACCTTGAGGATGCGAATCGGCGGCGATTGGCCGGTGGAAGCCAGATGCGTGCCGCCGCAGGCCTGGCGGTCGAGGCCGACGATCTCGACGATGCGGATCTTGCCGTCCGGCGTGGGCGGCGGCGCGACGGAGCGGCTGCGGATCAGGCCGTGCTCGGCGTGGGCCTCATGCGTGGGCACGTAGGCGAAAGTCACCGGGATGTCCTGGCGGATGAGGTCATTGATCGGGCCTTCGAGTGCGCGCAGGCGATCGCTGTCGGCGCCCGGGACGTCGAAGTCCATGCGCGCCGTGCCGTCATCGGCCATCTGCACGCCAGTGACCAGCGCACCGTCGAAGGCCTGGAAGACCAGCGCGTTCAGGACATGCGTGT
>DATGZZ010000831.1:0-5302 GCA_035296945.1 Reyranella sp. | reverse complement strand
CGACGATCTGGTCGCCCACCGTGTGCACGGGGCTGAAGGCCGCCATCGGCTCCTGCGGGATCAGCGCGATCTCGCCGCCGCGGATGTCGCGCATCTCCGCCCCGCGCGGCGGCAGCTTCGCGAGATCGACGACGCCATTGTCGCGGCGGAAGTGGATCTCGCCCTTGGTGATGCGGCCCGGCCGCTCGACGAGCTGCAGGATCGCCCGCATGGTAACGCTCTTGCCGCAGCCCGATTCGCCCACCACGCCCAGCACCTGGCCCGGCATGACGTCGAAGCTGGTGCCGTCGACGGCCCGCACAAGGCCCTCGTCGAGGGCGAAGGAGACGCGGAGATCGCGCACGGAGAGGAGAGGCTGGGCGTCGGTGCTCACGGAATCTCAATGACTGTACGGGTCGGCGGCATCGCGCAGGCCGTCGCCGACGAGGTTGAAGGCGAGCACGGCCACGATCACGACCAGGCCGGGGATCAGCAGCCAGGGTGCCAGCGCCAGGGTCTGGATGTTCTGTGCCTCCTGCAGCAGTACGCCCCAGCTGATTGCCGGCGGCCGGATGCCGAGGCCGAGGAAGGAGAGCGAGGTCTCGTTGATGATCATCACCGGAATGGCAAGTGAGCTGGTGGCGATGATGTGGCTCAGGAACGTCGGCACCATGTGGCGCAGGATGATGCGCATGCGCGAGCAGCCCGCGAGTCGTGCCGCCAGCACGAAATCCTCCTCGCGAAGCGCGAGGAAGCGGCCGCGCACCTCGCGGCCCAGGGTCGTCCAGCCGACCAGGGACAGGATCACGGTGATGGCGAAGAAGATCTGGATCGGCGTCCAGTCGCGCGGCAGGGCGGCCGAGAGCGCCAGCCAGATCGGGATGGTGGGGACGGACTGTAAAAGCTCGATCAGGCGCTGGATCACCGAATCGGTCTTGCCGCCGACATAGCCCGAGATGCCGCCCAGCACGACGCCCAGGATGACGCTGAGCGCCACCGCGACTAGGCCGACCGTCATCGACGTCTGCGTGCCGTGCATGATGCGCGACCACTGATCGCGTCCCAGCCGATCGGAGCCCAGCAGGAAGATGCGCTGGTTGGGATCGACGGGCACGATCAGGTGCCGGGTGGTCTCGAACAGGCCGAAGACCTTCCATTTGAAGCCGGTGCCGAAGAAGGTGACCGGCACCTTCTTCTTGGCGTCGGTCGTCCATTCCATGCGCAAGGTCGTGGGGTTGCGCTTGCCGACGATGGCGGGGACCCAGGGCGAGAAGGAACCGTCGTCGAACAAGTGGACCGTCTGCACCGGAATGAAGGCCTGCCGCGCGTCGGTGCGCTCGGGATCCTGGGTCGAGAAGAAGTCCGGCACCAGGACGATCAGGTACATGAAGATCAGCAGCACCGCGCTCGCCATCGCCAGGTGATGGCGCCGGAAGCGCCACCACACGAGCTTCCAGTTGGAGGCGACGGCAATCCGGTCCTCGGCATCCTTGCCGACGGCGATGTCGACGGCGGTCATGTTTCGAGTTCCTCTCCCCCGCTAGGGGGAGAGGCTAGGTGAGGGGGAATCGACGTGCGTAACCCCCTCACCCAGCCTCTCCCCCTAGCGGGGGGAGGAGCATGAAGGAGAGCGTAGACGCGGCGGCGGCAACCATCGCTAACCCGCCACCCGGATGCGCGGGTCGACCAGCGCGAGGAGGATGTCGGAGAGCAGCGTGCCGACGATGGTGAGGAAGGAGTAGATCAGCAAAATCCCGCCGGCGAGGTACATGTCCTGGTTGACCAGCGCGCGCAGCAGCAATGGTCCGATATTGGGCAGGTTCATCACCGTCGCCACGATCAGGCTGCCGGAGAACAGCATCGGCAGGTACCAGCCGATGGTGCTGATCAGCGGATTGAAGGCGAGCCGCACCGGATAGCGCAGCACCAGGCGCCATTCCTTCATGCCCTTGGCGCGCGCCGTCACGACGTAGGGCTTGTTGAGCTCGTCCAAAAGGTTGGCGCGCATGATGCGGCTGAGGCGCGCGGTGCCCGCGATGCCCAGCACCAGGGCCGGCAGCCACAGATGGGCCAACAGATCCCAGAGCTTGCCCCAGCTCCACGGCGCCTCCGCATATTCGGGCGAATAGAGGCCGGTGACGCTGACGTCGAGATAGGCGAAGGCCACCCACATCAGGATCAGCGCCAGCATGAAGTTGGGCGTGGCGACGCCGACATAGTTGACGACGGTGAGGATGTGGTCGCCGATCGAGCGTGGATGCGTCGCCGAATAGATGCCGGCCGGGATGGCGATCGCCCAGGTGAGGACGAAGGAGAAGAGGGCGAGCGCCAAGGTGAGGCCGATCTGCTCGCCTATCAGGTCAGCGTTGGGCCGCTGGTATTCCAGCGACAGGCCGAAGTTGCCGTGCAGCAGATGCTGCATCCACAGGAAGTATTGCACGACCATCGGCTGGTCGAGCCCGTACTGGGCGCGCCACGCCTCGATCTGCTCCTGCGAGATCGACGAGCCCGACGAGGCGAGCGTGGCGACATACGCCGTCAGGAAGTCGCCCGGCGGCGCCTGGATGATGACGAAGATGACGAAGGAGTAGATCACCATCAGCAGCGGCAGGAGCGCCAGCCGCTGCAGGATGTAACGGGTCATGGGTACGCCACGCTCATGCTCATGAATCCTCCCCCGTCATACGGGTGAGGGTAGGGAGGGGGAGAGCCGCAGTCATGCTCTCGAACATTTCAGATCATGATCTGCAATTGTCAGACCCAGTCTTTGAGGCCTTCCCCCTCCCGGCCTTCCCCGTAAGACGGGGGAGGTGAAGAGAGCGAGGCGTCACTTCGCAAAATAGAACTGCTCAGTCCGCGCATTGCCCGGGCTGCGCAAGGGCCAGTCGTTGCCGAGCGTGGTGGGCACGTTGCGGAACTTGGTGTTGGTCACCACCACGCCCTGCACCATGGGCGTCAAGCCCACAGTGCCGATCTCGTAGAGGTTCTCGGCCCAGATGCGATAGAGCTCCTGGGAGAGTTTCACCTGCTCCTCGGGCCCGACGGTGCGCGCCTTGTCGACGATCTCGACGATGCGCTTCACCTCCGGCGGCGGCTCCATGCCTTCCTTGCCGCCGGTCTGGTACCAGCGCCGCCACAGCGGCCCGATGGTCAGGATCGGCGCGTTGCGCGGGTCGGCCTTGGCGTTGCCGGTGTAGGGAAAGGCGCTGGTGTCCTCGTTCCACACCTCGGCCATCAGCTCGTTGTTCTCGTTCATCTTGAAGTGCAGCGCCCGCTCGCGGACCTGCACGATGGTCTTGATGCCGACGGCCTCCCAGTCCTTGGAGACCAGCAGCGCCACGTCCGGCCAGGCGCCGAACGCCGGCACGACGCTGATCTCGATGGTCGCGGGCTTGCCCGACGGCAGCAGGCGGATGCCGTTGGCGTCCTTCTTGTTGAGGCCAATGCCGTCGAGCATCTTGTTGGCCTGGTCGCGGTTGAACTCGGTGTACTTCTGCGCCCATTCGGCCCCGGGAAAGTAGGGGTGCCACGGCGCCGGCACGCCCTGGCGCGCCTCGCCCAATCCGAGGAACACGCTCTCCTTGATCTGATCCCGGTTGATGGCAAGCGACAGCGCCTTGCGGAAGTCCTTCTCGGCCATCACCTTGCCCATCTCCGGTTCGGCCGTGTAGGTCGAGTTGATGGCGATCACGGCATCGGCGCCGCCGAAGGTCGGCCAGGCGATGACGCGATACTTCCCGGTCTTCTCCTGATCCTTGAGCACCGGGTAGTTGGTCATGTTGATGTGGCGCTCTTGCATGTCGAAGTTGCCGGCGATGGCGGCAAGGTTGAGCGCCTGGGCGTCGGCGAAGTAGGTGAAGCGGACCTCGTCGAGATAGGGCAGCTGGTTGCCCGCCGAATCGACGCCGACGTAGTAGGGATTGCGCTTCAGCGTGAACACCGGATCGCTGGCGCGGCTCGACGGCACCCAGGCCGCCATGGTCGGCCGCTCGGGATTCTCCGGCGGCGCGTTGCGGTTGGCGAACAGCTCGGTCCAGGTCTTGAAGCCCGCGGCCTGCGCCGCCTTGTCGATGTCGGCCTTGGGCGTGTGCGTCGGATGGAATTTCTTGAGGTAGTGCCCCGGCAGGAACATCGCGAAGGTGCGGTCGGCACCGTCCTGATTGGCGACCGCCGTCAGGAACAGCGTGGCGGGTGCCGCGTAGGTGAAGCGCACCGTGTTGTCGTCGACCTTCTCGACCTTGGCCGGCGTGCCGTCGGCGTTCTTGATCCAGCCCGGCAGGGTGGGCGTCAGCTCCTTGTTGAGCAGCACGTCGTTGTACCAGAACAGGATGTCGTCGGCGCCGAACGGCTGGCCGTCGGACCACTTGGAGCCCTTGCGCAGCTTGATGGTCCAGGTCTTGAAGTCGTCCGAGGGCGTGGCGCTCTCGGCGACCTTGGGCTCGATCTTGGCGCCGTCGGGCGAGAAGCGGAACAGCGCGTCGTAGACCACGCGCACGTAGTTGTTGGCGTCGGCCGGTCCGAGGAACGCGCGGCGCCAGGTGCCGCCATACTCGCCGACCTTCTCGACCGTCGGCACGACCAGCGGCGTCTCGGGCAGGCGGGCATCGACGGCGGGCAGCTTGCCGGCCTTCACCTGATCGGCGAGCGCGGGCGCTTCCTTGTACTTGCCCTGCGCCAGGGCCGCGTCGCCGAGCGCCAACAGGCTGGCGCCGGCCGCCAAGACGGCGAGCGTTCGCCGATGGAATGTGCGGATCATGGGCGTTCCTCGATCTGTGGTTTTGTCTTGATTTCCCCGTGTCGGGAGCCTCATTCGGCGGCCCGGACGAGTCAAGACTTTGACGGACGAGCCGAGGCACGCCCGAGCGTCTTGCCGGAGCGCGGACCTCCAGGTCCGCATCTTCGTCGTCGGTACAATGACATGAGCGGACCTGGAGGTCCGCGCTCCAATGACTCAGTCGATGGTCCGTACCTTGACGTAGCTGCCCGGCGCGTCCTCGATCGCCGGCAACCCGCCCTGGCCCGGCACACGGGCCGGCACCTTGGCGCCCGACTTGGCCGACAGCCATTTGTCCCAGTCGTTCCACCATGAGCCCGGAAACTCCTGCGCACCCGCCCGCCATTCGTCGAGCGTCGCCGGGTTTTTCGCCGTCTCGTTCAGCCAGTGCTGATACTTCTTGTTGCGCGGCGGATTGACCACACCGGCGATATGGCCCGAGCCCGCCAGCATGAAGCGCACCGGGCCGCTGAAGATCTGCTTCGCCTTGTAGACCGACTTGGCCGGCGCGATGTGGTCGTCCTTGCCGGCCTGCAGGTAGACCGGGAT
>DATGZZ010000830.1:0-5194 GCA_035296945.1 Reyranella sp. | reverse complement strand
TTCCGGCGCGGCGCGCGCCGGCGTAGCGTGTCCTCATGATGGCTGGCCGACCGGACGACCAGCAGAAGCCGCGCCCCGAGGCCGAGGGCGGTGTGTTCCCCTGCACGCTGATGCAGGAGCGGCTGTGGTCACAGGCCCGCTCCGGACATCCCCACGGACTGAACGTCGCCATGCGCTGGCTGGTGGCCGGCCGGCTGTCGCACGACGTCGCCCAACGGGCTCTGCAGGCACTGGTCGACCGCCACGAGATCCTGCGCACCTACTTTCGCGAGATCAACGGCGTGCCGAAGCAGGTGATCCTCCCCACCTGCCCGATCAAGCTGCGCAGCATCGATCTCACGGCGCTCGATGGCGATGCCGCCATGGCGCGCGCCGAGGAGATCGCCCGCGAGGAAGCGCGTGAGTTGATGGACCTCGGCGAGGCGCCGCTGCTTCGCGCCGGCCTGCTGCGTCTCGGGCCCGACCGCAGCATCCTGCTGTTGACCTTCCATGCGACAATCGCCGACGGCTGGTCGATCGGCCTGCTGATTGCGGAGTTCCAGGCGGCGGTGAAGGCGATCGAGGCCGGCGCCGCTCCCGACACCAGCGAGCCCGAGCTGCAGGTCGCGGACTATGCGCTGTGGGAACGGGAGCTGGTAGCCAGCGGCACGCTCGAGGAGCAGCGCCAGTACTGGCAGCGCAAGCTCAGGGGCGTCGCCGGTACGACCGTGCCCGGCGACCATGAACGGGCAGAGCGCCGCGGCAGCCGCAGCGAGGTCGTGTCGACCCTGTTGCCGTCCGGCCTCAGCGCCGCCATCGACGGCTTCGCCAGCCGGCACGGCTTCACGCTGTATGGCCTTGCCGTCTCCGCTTTGGCGTTGCTGCTGCATCGCGCGACCGGCGAGGCCAAGATCGTCGTCGGCTCGCAGGTCGCCCACCGCGAGGAGCCGATCGCCGAGACGCTCGCGGGACCCACGGTCAACTCGATCACGCTCTGCCTGCCGGTCGACGATCACGCCACCCTGCTCACCTTCGCGCGCATGACGGCGGATGAGGTGCAGGGGGCGCTGCACCATCAGGAACTGCCCTTCGAGGTCGCGGTCCCGGCCGGGACGGCCAAGCGGCTGCACGCCATCAACGTGGTCGTCCAACGCTCGTACTCCAGCACGCCGAATGCCGAGCCTGCCGACGGCAAGATCGGGCTGCAACCCCTGCCGTCCTTCCCCGCCGGCGCGCAGTGGGACCTCAACTTCTTCCTGGTCTGGCGCGACGAAGGCTGGCGCATGTCGTGCGACGCCGACATCGACCGCTACGACGAATCGACCGTGAAGGATCTGCTGGACGGCTGGCGGACGTGCCTGGAAGCCCTGGTGACCTCGCCCGACCAGCGGCTGGCCGACTGCCCGGCGATCGCCGGCATTTCTACGCGCGCGAAAACCAGACCGGCCGAGGCGCCGTCGAGCCAGGCCAGCGCGCCCGGCGGACATCGCGAGCCCATTGCCCTCCGTGACCCCTCGCAACAGGTCGTGCGCTTCCACGAGAACGGCGGCAGGACACCGATGATCGCGATGAACAATCGCTCGGTGTATTACCAGCTGGCGCGGGCGATGGGCGCAGACCGTCCCTTCATCGACATCCAGACCTATCACCCCGACGGCCCGCTCGACCTCTCGGGCTACAGCTTCGAGGACTTCGCGACCTACGCCGTTCGTCTCATCCGCTGGGCGCAGCCCAACGGCCCCTATCTTCTCGGCGGCCATTGCGTCTATGGCGCGCTCGCCTTCGAGGCGGCACGGCAGCTCCAGCGCATGGGCGAGGAGATCGAGCTTGTCTGCCTGTTCGACACCTGGGCGCCCGGTTATCGCGAAGCCATGTCGCGCAAGAACCAGGAGCGCCGGCAGCGGCAGCTTCGGGCGCGCTACCGCCTCAACCGCATCGAGCGGTACCGCAAGGGCGAGACTGGCCTGAAAGATCTCGTCTGGCGGCCGATCGCCCGCCGCCTCGGCTTGCCGATGGCAGAGGAGGCGGCGCCCACGGAAGCGAACCTGTTCACCGGCCGCTGGTTCGACGACCACATCCGCGAGGCCGCCGCCCATCACCGGCCGGCGCCGGCCAACATCGACGCCGTGATCTTTCGCAGCGCCGAGCCCCTGAGTGGCGTCCTGTTCGACGAGCGCATGGGCTGGGGCTCGATCGTGGCCGGCAAGCTCTACCAGGCCAACATCGACAGCGCCCATCTCGACATGTTCCAGGAGAAACCGGCCATCGCCATCGCCTCGTTCCTTGGCCCGCTGCTGGCCGGTATCGAAGGCCGCCGCAACGGATGACCGTCCTGCGCGTCCTCGTGCTGGCGGGCTTGCTTGCCACCCTCGCCGGCTGGCTGGTGTTCATGCCGGGCCGGCCGTCGCCGACCGGCCCGCAGGCCGTCGGCCGCATGGACGTGGTGCTGCGTGACAGCGGTGGGCGCGCCCTGCCGGTCACCGTGTGGTATCCGGAAGGCACGCGCACACCGTCGCCCGTCATCCTGTATTCACCGGGCTGGGGCGGCACGCGCGACCAGAGCAGCATCCAGGTCGCGAACCTGGCGAGCCACGGCTTCGTCGTCGTCG
Source organism: Reyranella sp. (assembly GCA_035296945.1). Lineage (GTDB taxonomy): Bacteria > Pseudomonadota > Alphaproteobacteria > Reyranellales > Reyranellaceae > Reyranella. The sequence goes on along the minus strand of DATGZZ010000830.1, from coordinate 2,606 downwards.
GCTGCGACGACATCGCGAGCGACCCCGCCACCGATCCCGACCGCGGCCGGTCGATCGACCTCAGCTCCGACGAGGCGCTGAAGGCAACCATCGAACTCGCCGGCCGACACGTCGTCGTGCAGGCCAACCGGGTCATCGATGTCCTGCGCGCGCTCGAAGGTGGGCAGATCCCGGCGCTCACCGGCCGGCTCGACCTCACGCGCGTCGGCGCCATGGGCTATTCGGTGGGCGGCGCGGCGGCGATACAGGCGGGCCTGATGGAGCCTCGCATCGGCGCCGTCCTCAACATCGATGGCGCTCTGACCGGGCCACCTGTCGACCAGATCGGCCCGCAGGCCTATTTCCTGCTGTCGAGCCGTGAGGCGTTCCCCACCGAGGCCGCGTCGAACTCTCCCGATCCGGTGGTGCGGAACAATGCCTATCTCAGCGCGATCGACATACCGCGCAACAAGCGGCGCATGGAGCAGCCGCGCAACTACTGGGCCATGATCGAGCCAGCGGACCACGACGACCTGTCGGATGGCCTGTTCGCCCGGCGCCGCAGCAGGCTGTTTCGCACCAACTTCCAACGTTCCGCTATGAACGAGTCGATCGAGCGGCTGGAAGTGGCTTTCTTTCGCAGCACGCTCCTGGGCGACGACAGCGCGCTAAAAGACCTTTTGGGCAAGAACAGTCAGACCGTGCGCTGGATCAGCTCCACCTCGCCGACACCGGGGACCGCCAGGCCACAGCAGTAGCCATCGGCCATCGCCGCGTTTAGCCACCAGGTCTGCGGCGCGCCCTCCGGTGCAACCGCGAGCCGCGGCGCGGACGCCCCGATCGCGACCTCGAATGAGTCGAGCGGTGTCGAAAGTCCCGTCCCGAGCGCCTTTACGACCGCTTCCTTCAACGTCCAGACGAGAAAGAACGCGCGACGCTGCGCCGCCTCGTCGCGCGGAGCCGTGATGGCCGTCACCTCGTGGGGATGGAAGTAGCGCTTTGCCAGGTCGACATGCTCGATCGGCCTTTCGCGCTCGAGATCGATGCCGACCTCCGCAGCGTCGCTGATGGCGAGAACGGCCCGTTCCTCGCAGTGACTGAGATTGAAATGGACTTGGCCGTCGCCGGCCAGACGTGGCTTGCCGAATTCGTTGGTCGCGAAGGCGAGGCGCCGCGGCTCGCGATCGAGGTGCCGGCCCAGCAGCGTCCGCAGGCCGGCGCGCGCCGCACCGAAGCGGCGCCGCAGTTCCGGTGAGACGAAGCTTCGCTGGCGCGCCCTCTCGTCATCCGACAGCAGGGCCTGGGCGTCGTCACCGACGAACGGTCCGGCCTGCAGACTCCACGACCAGACGGTCACCTGCCGGCGGGCGGGCACGATGCGCTACAGGCCCAGCACAGCCTTGGCGATGATGTTGCGCTGGATCTCGTTGGAGCCCGCATAGATCGTCGAGGCGCGGTTGTTGAGATAGAGCGGCATGGTGGTGATCCCCCATTCCGGCGTCACCGTCGGCTGGTTGTGTCCGAGCGTGCGGGCTTCGGGCTCGTGCGGCGCGGCATACCAGGCCAGTGCCTCGACGCCGAGATGGTCGAGTTTCTGCAGGGTCTCGCTGCCGCGGATCTTCATGGCCGAGGAGATCGCCCCCGGGTTCTTGCCACGGCTGAGGTCCGACAGGACCTGCATCTCGATCATCTCCAGCGCCTGGATCTCCATCTCGGTTTCGGCCAGCTGCTCGGCGAAGCTGCGTTCCTGGATCAGGCGGCCGGTGCCGTCGGAGGCCTCCTCGCGGGCGATGCGGCGGATGTCCTCGATGCGGGCATAAAGGTTCGGCGTGTAGGCATCGCCGCCGCGCTCGAACTCGAGCAGGTACTTGGCGACCGTCCAGCCGGCATTCTCCGGGCCGATGCGGTTGGCGACCGGCGTGCGCACGTTGTCGAAGAACACCTGGTTGACCTCGTGATCGCCGGCCAGGGTGGCGATCGGCTTCACCGTCAGGCCGGGCGTCGTCATGGCATCGATCAGCACGAAGGAGATGCCGTCCTGCGGCTTGCCCTCGGTCGCGGTGCGCACCAGGCAGAACATGTGGTCGGCGACGTGCGCGCCGGTCGTCCAGATCTTGGTGCCGTTGATCACGTAGTCGTCGCCCTCGCGCACGGCGCGTGTCTTGAGGCTGGCGAGGTCGGAACCCGAGCCCGGCTCGGAATATCCCTGGCAGAACACGATGTCGCCCGCCACGATCCGGGGCAGGTACTTGGCCTTCTGCTGGGGCGTGCCGAACTTCATGATCACGGGTCCCACCATGCGGATGCCCATGGCGAAGATGCGCGGCGCGTCGACTGCGATGCATTCGCGGGCGAAGATGTAGCGCTGGGTGGCGCTCCAGCCGGTGCCGCCGTATTCGGTGGGCCAGGTCGGCGCTGACCAGCCCTTCTTAGCCAAAACCTTGTGCCAGCGCAGGCCGGCGTCGACGTCGGCGAACACGCCGCCGGTCTTGCGGCCGGCCTCGCGCAGATCCTCCGTCAGATGCTCGTCGAGAAAGCGGCGGACCTCGCTGCGAAAGGCCTCGTCCTGGGCGCTGAGTGCTAGATCCACGGGCTTTCTCCGGTTGGTCTGTCCACAGAGGCTAGCG